>JAKQBV010000347.1 GCA_029573925.1 bacterium | reverse complement strand
CGCGGGTGAAGGGCCGCCGCAGCAGCGCCTTCGCCTTCAAGCCGTTTTGCCAGTTCGACACAGTCTATCGTCTCGAAGTTCCAGCCCGATCTCATTTTTACAGTGACGGGAATCTTGATTGCGGAAGACACCGCGCTGACAATCCTTGCGGCCAATAGATGGTCTCGCATGAGAGCTGAACCGGCGCATGTTTTTACTACTTTGGGAGCGGGACATCCCATGTTGATGTCTATAGCGGCGAATCTGCCTGTTGATTCGAGAATCCTTGCCGATTCCGCCATGATGTCCGGGTCCGCGCCGAATATTTGTCCCGCGTAAACAGGCCCGTCGGGAAGAAACCTCACATAGTCTAGTGTTCTTTTATTGTTTCGCGTCAATCCGTGGCTGGTTATGAGTCCGGTGTAAATTACTCCGCATCCCGTGTCTTTAAGAATTGAACAGAACGAAGGCGTGTTAACGCCGGACACAGGAGCCATGGCTACTTTCTGGTTGGTCAATGTCGTTATAAACAAGATTCCTCTGAGCAAAAAACGGCTAAAGCGCTTTCGATGCCAAGTTGTCATCCGAAATGACGCCGGAGATAGCTTGAATCATGTTGAGCAATACGGGAGCAAAAAACGAATCTTTGAGGAAAGAGTTTTCCAGCCCGCCTGAAATTCCAGACACGACCGCGACGAAGACGCCCGCCAGAACCGCTCCTTGAAGCGCTCCTATCGCAAGGCCGCCTATCCTGTTGAACGCGCCGAGAATTGACTTTTTGATGATTCTTGAAATCAACCACGAGCCTATACAGGACGCAGACACGACGGCTACGAGTATCAACGCGAATCCCAAAGTCTCCGAAAGGAATTCTCCTTCAACGTTAGAAAAAAACAACTCCGCCGCGTTTGATCTAAAAGACCTTGCCAGAAAAACGCCGCCTATGATTCCGGCTAGAGAGAAAAGCTCTTTCACGAAGCCGCGAAACATGCAGCGAACGGCAAGCGCTCCGGCGATAACCAGCGCTGCGATGTCGAATCCGGTAAAAGTGTTTGACGCGTTTTCCATTTCGATGATGCCGCAGGCTCGCGGAGCGACTTATGCGTTCTTTCCGATATCGAAAATATGCTCAGCGGCTTCGCGGACGTCGTTAATTATTGACATCAAAGGCGCGTCTGCGCGGCGGGCGGCTCTCGCGCAGTCCTCGTATTCCGGGTTGGCTCTCATAATCTCGCCGTTCATAACAGCCAGCTTGACTCTCATAGGGCCGTATTGAGTGTCGATTAGCTCGGTGCGGCGTTCCACGCACACTCGCGGTATTGTGAGCCTGCGTATCCCCAGAGTGGATGTTTCCCTGAATATCATTTCCATCGCTTTCTGCTCTAAAGAGGCCTCGCACAAAACGTTGAATAGAACGCCGGGCCTGTTTTTTTTCATTATTATCGGAGTCATATAAACGTCCAGCGCGCCTTCCTCCAACAGTCTTTCCAAGAGATAGCCCAAAGCCCTCGGATCCATGTCGTCGATGTTGGTTTCCAGATGGCAAAGATTGTCGAGGCGGTTCGACGCGCAAGCTGAAGATTTCGGAACGTCCCCGATAATCGCGCGAACCACGTTGGGAATCTCTTTGTCTGAAGCTCCCGCGCCGTATCCTGAGCGCCTGACAATCATCTCAGGGATATCCCCGAAAGAATCGCAAAGCTCGGTCAGCAGAAGGGCTCCAGTGGGCGTTGTAAGTTCGCCGTCGCCTTTTCCATAGACAGGCGCGCCTTCAAGAAGTGCGGAGGCTGCGGGAGAAGGAATAGGCATTATCCCGTGAGCGGTAGACACCACGCCCGTTCCGGTGTTAACAGCCGAAGCGGAAAATGAATCCGCGCAAAGCATCTTTTTTGCCAGAAACGCGCCGACGACGTCGATTATGGTGTCTATGCCGCTGAGTTCGTGGAAATGGACTTCAGATGCGCTCTTGCCGTGTATGCGGCCTTCGCATTCCGCAAGTCGGTTAAATGCGCGCAACGACTGATTCTTGACTTCCTCGTCGATTGTTGACGCGTTGAGAATCCCTGAAACGCTACCGAGGTTCCTTGCCGGACCGCTCGCTTCGCCGGGCTCGATCAAAACTCTTTTTGCTTTTATGCCCCGTCTGAAAGCTCCTTCAACTTTGATGTCAGGAAAATCCGGCAAATTGAGTTTGCGCATTTCTTGCGTCCATTCGTCAAATGAAAGACCGAGGTCAAAGAATGCGCCCAATAACATATCTCCGCTTATGCCTGAAAAACAATCAAGATGAATGTGCGCCATAACGGGATTATCCCTTCGGGTCAGCCGACTTTTACTCTAACAAGCCAGCTGGAGGCGGTGCGTCCCACGCTCAGCATTTCTCTCATCCTGCTGAAGACGCCTGTCCTGTCGAAAAAATCGAATGGATAGATGGAATAGGCGGCGGAAACCGTCACTGGGATGTCCCCGCTTATCTCCTTCATCCTCGCGTTTACGCTTTTCAACATGTTCTCAAGAGATTCGCGCACATCTTCCTGCGCGTTGGGAATGATAATCGCAAACTCATCGGCGCCTATGCGTCCAATGCTGTCGGCGCCTGCGAACACGGAAAGCTCCGCTCCGAGTTCCCGCAGAAGGAGGTCGCCCCTTTCGAATCCGCATTTTTCATTGACTGCCGAAAAATGATCCACATCAATAAATACAAGGGCGAGAGTCGCGCCGTTTCTGTCGGAATCGTCCAGCGAAGCGGAAAGCAATTTGTTGAAGGAGGAAAAATTCTTCAATAGAGTGGTCGCGTCGACGTCGGGCATGACTGCCATCTCGCATCTCAGCAAGAGGTGTGAATAAACGATGGAAATAAAAGACGAAATCATTTCCACCGCTTCGATGTCCGGCAGAAGCGCGTGTTCAGTTCCGGGCGCCGAGCCGAGGACAAGAATCCTTTCAGGGTTGCCGGCATTGTTGAGAGGTATGACGGCGATTGATTTCATCCCGTGTCTCTCGAAAGACCTGTCATGAAACCTGTCGTCTTTTGCGATGTCGGATACTAGAATCGGAACCGGTCGCTCCTTAATCTCGTCAATCAAGTTTGCGGGCAGTCTAATCTGAGTTGAGACCAAGCCGTTGCCTGTCCCGGAAAGACAATCTTTTAGAACGGGATCGGAGTCGCCTTCGATTTTTCCATGAAAAATAAAACTGAACCCTTGTATTTCTCTCAGAGCGGAGGCGATAAGGCTCATGCCGCGCGACAGGATTTCCTTTCTGTCCAGACTGCCGGGTATATCGTCGATCTGCCGAAAGGCGTGAGACGCAGTGAAGTACGCGTCCCGTATCGCCGGGTCTGATTTAATCGCCGCCGACGCGGCGGCGGAACTTGCGGAAGAGCTTAAAAACAGCAACATCGAAAACACTCCGAAGCTTCTTGCAAGCTGAATGGCGACATCGAGCCTGATTGCTTCTGTGTTCATGAAAAAAGACGCTCCGGTCATTCCCGCAGCCAGCCCGATGAACAAAAAGGCCTGAAAAACATAGTGGAAACCGGATATATATGGAGTAGTGAAATGGTAAACGGCGAAAAGAATGATGGCGATCTCGAACAGGGATATCACAACGATGTGATTTGGAGAGGAGAAACCTGCGGGAGCCATGAATAGAAGCGACACTAAAATTGCGAGGAAACAAACTGCCGAAGCTCGAACGGAAAATCTGGCGCGCTGGCCGCCTGCAAAGGACGCAGCGGACATCAGCCAACTGAGCAGAGCGGCAGCCTCTAAAGTCGCGATAACGGCAGATGGCGTTCTTGGGAAAAGCGCCGCCAAATTCATCGCAGAGAAAAAAATGCCGCCGCCGAAAGCGAAAGCGAGCGATTTTCTCGGCGTCTTAATGTAGTATAGCGCCGTCAGCCCGAGCAACACGCCGGACATTGCTAGATTTGCGGCTTGTGTCAAAGAAATTATATTCATAAATCGCAGTTATTTTAGTCTTTGGCCTTTATGCAGTCAAATGACCGAACGCAATATTGCTTGGCAAAGATATTTCACGATTTCGGTTTCACAAATTTTGGCAGTTGACGCTTATACATTAGTACACTATAATCATATACAGCTTATTATGGCACTTAAAGTGAGATTTGATTGAAAACAAACGGAAGCTTATTACGGGAGGAAGAATATGACGCCTGTCGGACTGACTGAAAGACAAAGAGAAATTCTCGGCTTCATACACTCATACGCCTCGGAAAAAGGCTATCCGCCTACAATCAGGCAGATAGGAGCGAGGTTCGGCATCAAATCGCCGAACGGCGTTAAGGACCATCTGAAAGCTCTGGAGCGCAAAGGCGAAATCAAGCTTGAACCGAACACGGCGAGGGGAATAGACCTTCTCGGAAGAAGGAATTCCGGAATTCCTCTGATAGGCCGGATAGCCGCAGGCGCTCCGATTCTTGCCGCCGAGAGCGTCGAGGACTATATCACGATAGAGAAAATATTCCCCATCGACGGCAGGTGCTTTGCCCTGAAAGTAAAAGGCGACAGCATGATAGAAGAGGGCATTCATAACGGAGACATCGTCATAGTCAGACCGCAATCATCAGCGGAAAACGGAGACATAGTGGTCGCGCTGATTGAAGACGAAGTCACTGTGAAAACTTTCTTCAGAGAGAGGGGCCGCATCAGGTTGCAGCCGGCAAATCCAGCTCATTCGCCGATTGTCGTAAGGGATGTTGAGATAAAAGGAAGAGTTATAGGAGTGATACGCTCATTGTGAGCGAAAACCTATCCGAAAGCTTCGGAAGAGTGTTGTTATAACTATAATAAAATTGTCGGATTTTCTGAAAGGCTATTGCTCGCCACTGATATTGTATAATTTCTTGAAAGCCAATTTTGATTCCGGCGCAAAAAGCCACGTCGTTTGCGCACAAAAGATATGCGTGAACCCCTTTTCAAAACGACAACGAACAAATAGAATGAATCATGCAAACTTTCAAAGACAAACAGCAACAGTTTTTCAAGTGGGATCACCT
>JAKQBV010000346.1 GCA_029573925.1 bacterium | reverse complement strand
TTTAGCGGCCGCTTTTACAGGGGCTATAGGCTTGAATTCCTTCCAGCCGTAAGTTCTAGGATACTGTATCCACGGGCCTTCGCAAACGCTGAAGCAGGCGCACTTCCTGCAGGAGGGAGCCTTTTCTTTTTCGTATGTTTTCCGCACGTAGTCGAAGTCGGCCACGGTGTTTGTGACATCGTTCAGCTTCACTTGCGGGATATAGTTCTCGGCAATATTTCTTTCATAGCCCTGCATCAGACAGAAAGGTATCGCTTCGACGTAAACGGGAACGCCAGCCGCCCGCCCTATATCAATACCCATCTTGATAAAGGGAACGACCAAAGATTTTTTGGGAAGGATGGACAAGATGTTTTTATCGGCGCTGCCGAGCGCGTGGACAAACGCGTATTGATAAACGTCGACGCCGATTCTTATCAGGAATCTTGCCAGATCCGGGAATGTCCTGTAATTGACCTTGGTGACCACCGTGTTTATCGAAACCTGCTGCCCGCGCGCTTTGAGGTTGCATAGCCCTTTGACGGTCTGTCGGTAGCTGTCGGCCCCGGTGAGGTAATTGTGGCAGTCGGGGTTAGCCGAAAGCAGCGCCCCGGTCACCGTCATTATCTTTCCCTGACCGGCGGCTAGGAACTCGTCGCAAAAAGCGCTGTACGCGAATCTTCTGGCGTTCGTCTGGATGAGTATCTTGTAGCCGAGAGATGCGGCATAGCTCAGCAACTCGAAACAATCTTTCCGTATGGTGAATTCGCCGCCTGTGAAAACCACTTCCTGATAATTGTCTTTTTCTTCTTCCAGCACATCCTTCAACTGCCTAGTTGTCCTGTCTGGTATGAAAAAACGCTTGTCTCCAATTACGCAATGCTTGCAGTAGTTATTGCAATTATATCCGACTTTAAGGTCGAGCCTGTTGTCCATTTCCTTCTCCAGTAGCCTGCGGGAGCGCCGTGTGAAACCGCATCACGGCGCGTTTGAAAGAACTTTCTCGGCGACTTCTTCCTTGGTTGTGTGAAACACCGGGAACAGTTCCTCTGACATATAGCGATCGTCCATAGAATACAACCCTATGCAGATGTCGTTCAGATAGCAGACTTTGCAGCATTCGGCTTTCCCGTACAGGAAATCGCCCTGCGCTTGGTCCACCTCCCCTTTTTCGTCAAGAAACAAAATTTTTACTTTTTCGTTTTTCACTATTCGCCGGGTTTCAGTCGAGTTGTGTTCGTATCCGCCCATATAGCAAAGGGGAACTCTCTCTATTCGATATGTCATTTTGTTGCTTCGCAGCATGTCAACCGCCCTAGTCAACTCTATATCGATGTCGTTAAGCCTGTGCAGAGTTTCCGGGTGCTGGGCGGCCCTGTTCATCAACGGGTCCAAGTTATTGAAAACCACATGGTTGACGCTCGGCATGCGCTTTGCGATGTGTTCGACGTTTCGGCTGAGGTGATCCGCATTGAGCTTGTTCATGGTTATTGTGACGCTCAGCGTTATTCCGCCGAGTTTCTCCAAGTTTGCCGCCGCTTTGTTCACGTTGCTCAATGAATCAGGGTTGCCAGCCAGCTTGCCCTGAATTTTCGGGTCGCAAGAATAAAGAGAAAGGATTACCTTCTCCAGCCCCGCAGCTTTTAGCTTCTTCGCGAAGGCTGTGGAGGCCAAGTTCTGTCCGTTAGTGATAAGAACGCTGGGAAACCCCTTCCGGGCGCAATGTTTCAGGTATTCGGGAAGGTCTTCCGACAGGGTCGGCTCTCCTCCTGTAATGATAACGCCCTCATACCCCCCGTCGGACATCAGCGAATCAAGATACGCTATCCCCTTCTCAAAGGATATCGAGTTGTCGTTCTCGGGATTTGAGCAAATCAGGCAGCGCTGATCGCACCGCCGGGTTATCTGAAAGTAGCCGAAACTCCCCATTGTCGCTATTCCTTATCATTCTTCAGCGGGTTCAAGATGTTAAATCCGTCGGTGAAACCCATGTGCCTACCGACCTTCATATCCCCCAAAGAAAATATTTGATCATCCTTCGCTCATTTTCGCAATCAAAACAAATGCTTAAAATCTCGCGCGGCCTCGCGTCACCATGAGCTGTGCGAGTTATGCGCTCCGTGCGTGTTCGCGTTGCTGTGCAGGTTTACGGCCGCAATGCTGGCATGCACGTTGGTGGCCGCTGCGCTGGAATGGGAGGTGATATGCGCGTGCCTGTTAATAGCCGGAGAGCTGATAGAATTGTTGTGATTCCTGTGCGTGTTCAAAGCTCCTGCGCTGGCGTGAGTGTTCACGTTTGAGTGAATTCCTGTCGCGGCCACGTTGTTGTGGGTCGTAGTTGCGGCGGTGTTGGCGTGGGCGCCGGTGGCTTGGCTCGTGTGAGCATTCCATGCCGTGTGTTTTCCCTGAGCGGAATTGTTGTGTAAGTTGCCTTTTGTCACAGCGGTACTCGCGTGGACCGCCGCCACGTTAATCGCCGGCTTGCTGGCGTGGGTGTTCACAGCCGCCGTGCTGGCGTGGACGTTAGCGCTGTTGTGCGCGGCTACAGCCACCGTGCTGGCGTGGGTGTTCACGTTGGAATGAGCCGCTGTCGCCGCTCTGCTGGAATGGGTGTTGGCGTTTACATGCTGGTTTATGGCCGCGACGTTTATGTGGTATACCTCGGCGGCTCTGTTTGCGTGATTGTTCCAGCTTACGTGGAGGCTCTCATGATCCGACCTCACTATTTCCGGGAAAGACATCATTCCCAGCGCGGCCAGCGCAAGCCCGCCCTTCATTACTGACGACGATGTAATTTTTGCTTCTTCTCGTATGAAATACGAGAGCGCGTCCGCGGCCGCTCCGGGGAGAGAAATCGCTCTTTCAATCTGTTTGGAAGGCCGGTCGTTTTTTTTCATATTCCACCTTCTCCTGTGCGATTCTATGAATCCTTGCGGTTGTCTCCGTCCTTTTTCACCATGAAGCGTGCGAGCCGTGGTTCACATGGCTCGAAGAATTGCTGTGCAGGTTGGTCGCGACTAGATTTCTGTGTCCGCTATAAGCTGTCCGACTAGCGTGGGAATTGGCGTTTGCGTGCTGGTTCTGCGCCGCTGAACTGGAATGAGCCGCCGCGCTCGTGTGGGTGTTGACCGCCGCCGTGTTGCTGTGGTTGGCTACCGAGACATGTCTCGACAGAGCCGCCACGCTGGTATGGGTGTTGGTTCCAGCCGAGTTTACATGCGAGGATTCGCTCGCGTTTGAATGCGCGTTGTACGCGCTGTGTTTGCCCTGCGAGCCGCTGTTGTGAAACCCGCCCCTTGTGACGGTTTCGTTAGATTGTACCGCCGCCACGCTTGTGTGGCCCGCGTTGGAATGGCCTCCGGCAGCCGTTTGGTTGGTATGGCTGTTGATGCTCGAATGCGTGTTCACCGCTCCGGCGCTGGAGTGGGTGTTTATGCTCGAATGCGTATTGACTGCAGCCAGATTAACATGCGATGAAGAGTTGAAATGCATGTTGACCGCGCCCGTGTTCGTGTGTCCGTTGACTGCGCCTTGGCTCGTGTGAATGTTTATGCTCGCATGAACTGCGGAATGCCATCCCCAAGTCGGGTCCGATATCATTCCTAACGCTATCAGCGCCGAGGCTCCGGCCGCTATCCCCTTCGTGCTCACCTTGGCTTCCTCTCTAAGGAAATAAGCCGCAGCGTCGCTCTTTATCGCGGGAAGAAGCTTTTTTTCACCCGCCTTCTCCGATTTATTCTTTTCTCTTTCCATTTGTTCCACCCCTCGGCCTGCGGCCAGAGAATAAGGCGCGATTGATCACCAAGACGCGTGAGAATTATGGTTCGTATGTCCTGCCGCGTTGGTGTGAGTGTTAACGGCCGACACGTTCGTGTGGGCTGCGAAACCGGCGGCGTTTGCATGGTTATTGACGCTGATGTGAGTGTCGACCACCGGCCAGCTTGCGTGCGCGTTCACGTTGGAATGTGAATCGACTCCGGCTCCGCTCGCGTGCGTGTTTACACTGTTATGTTTGTTGAGACCCGCCGTGCTAGTATGCGACGAGGTGGCCGCAGTATTCGCGTGGACCGCCGCCGCGCTCGCGTGCGCGTTCCATGCGGTGTGTTTGCCTAGTGCGCCGTTGTTATGGAAACTGCCCTTCGTCACGCTCTCGCTCACTGCCGCTTTAACCGTCACGTTGGTCGCTAGAGTGCTCGCATGGCCTGCCACATTGGCGCTGGTATGATTGTTTATGCTGTTGTGCGCGTTGACGACCGGTTTGCTGGCGTGGTTCGCTATGCTGTAGTGTCCGGTCGCGGCGGACGCGTTGGCGTGCGAGCCTGCGTTGGTGTGAAGATTAGCCGAAGCCACGCTTGAGTGAGTGTTCACGCCTGCTTGATTTGTGTGCGTGCCGAAATTGGCGTGAAAACTGGTGTGGAGGGCAGGGGTCGGAGTCGCCACAAGGCCCAACGCCACAACGGTCAACGCGCCTGTCACCACCCCTTTGCTCGATATCTTCGCTTCTTCCCGCGAAAAATATGCTAGCGTGTCGTTTACTGCGGAAGGAAGCGCGCTCCTCTTATTCACAGGCGCGGCGGCGGTCGGCATTTTTTTCATTGGTTTATCCATGTCCCACCTTCGTTTTCCGGAACATTCGCCGGCATCCGGTCGAACCAGTTCCGTGTTGTCGGCCCAGACGCGGCCCCGCGATTCTCCCGAGCTGCGTATTTAACAAAGCCTATTCTTTCACGGCTTTGCCCTCCTCCGTCTCCTTGGCGCCTTCAATTTCTCTGCTGCTCGATTCCATATAGTTTTTTGTCCACTGGACGAATATGTCTCCCACTTCGGGAATCATTAGTCTTTTGAAGATTATGTCTATGATTCCTTCATTAACCGCGTGCCTTCGCGTGGTAAAAACATTCGGGGATAACTCGCCGGTCTCGTGGTAGTTAAGGACGGGGCATATCCCGCAATACGGCCTGTAGGCGCACTCTGAACACCCCGGAGTGGTGTCCAGCGTGGAAGCGATCGAGCAGGCCTTTGTCGCTCTGTGCATTATTAAGTCCGCAAAACTCGACTCGCCGCATTTGCCCACCCTGAAAGTGTGGTCTCCCTGATGTCCCAGCATGCGGCCCTCGTCGCATGTGTACACGTCCCCGTTGTAGTTGTAGGCCAGTTGTCCGATGGAAGCGCCGCACGGCGACTTCATGTCCACATATCCCGGTTCGAAACCCGCGACGATTTTACACAGCGCGTATATGGCGTACGTTTCAGTGAATCTTTCCCCCTTCAAATTCAACTCGATTATGTAGTCCAGCATCCTTTCGTAAAAATCGAGAAACTCTTCAGGAGTAAGCCCTATCTCCTCCCAGTTCCTTCCCGCATAGCCCAGAGTCGTTGCGGGACGCATAAAAATCGAACCGGCGTTCAGCGAACGGTATTCGTCCACGATTTCTTTGTGATACGGCATGGAGTGTTTAGAAAGGGTGCCGATTAGAGAAGGCAGCCTCTCCGCTCCCGCTTCCTTGTATCTGCGATAAACTTTCTTGTACATTTCAACCGCGCGGTCGTGAGTGATTCCCCTGTTCTTGTCATGCACGAAAGCCGGGCCGTCCAGAGACATGCACATAACCACATTGTGCTCCAACAGGAAATCCAGCTTCTCGTCGTCCATCAGCAGATGGTTGGACACAATGTTGAATCTCAGTTCTCTCTTTTTCGTCTTGTTAAGTTCGATTGCGTATTCGATAATAAATTTTACCGTGTCCCAGTTTAGAAGAGGCTCTCCGCCTTGAAACTCGATGCTCAAAAGTTTCGTGGGGGCGTCGAATATGGTTTCGACCACCGCGCGCGCGGTGTCCGTGTTCATGTCCGTTTCGTAATTGTCGCCGCTCATTGCCGCAGCCTGACAGTAAACGCAACGCAGGTTGCACCTGAGGGTGGGCACTATGATATGAAGGTTTGTCGCTCGCGCCGCGTCAGCGAACCTCGCTCTGAGCCTCTCGGCGGCTCTGGCCGCAGTTTCTTTCGTGAACAACATGTTCTGCGCCGTAAGCTCTTTTACCACCGGTCTGCTCAACGCCGAAGGCCCGTTTTCAACAAGGCTGACGAATTCTTCTTCGGTTAAAAAAACATAATTCCCATACTCGTTTACAACGATATACGTGTCGCCCAATTTTCTAAAACTGAACGGTATCATGCCGCTAAAGTTCGAGGTTTTGACTTTTTTTATATCTATCGCGCTCATTGTCTCACGCTCATTTTATGGATCACGTAGTTTCCGAATTCACCCAGAAAAACTTCCTTCGGCTCATAGTCAATATTGTCAATCTTCACGACGATTCGGTCTTTTTTCTCAGTCACGTCGAAATCCGCAAAACCCTTGTAGTCTTTCACGGCGGATTTCACGGCCTTCATTCCAAATATCTTTTTGTCAAATTCAACAGTCGACAATTTCTTTCACCGTTTCTATGTTTATCAGATTGTTTTCGGCCTGCCTTTTCAACTGATCCACGGGGTGCAACAGGTCGCCGGGCATTCCATGTTTCTCCTCCCACGGAACAGCTATTCCGAGCGGGTCCTCCTCGTAATCCATCGACTCCTCGCTTTCGATCTCCTCGAGGAGCTTTTCAAGACGCGCGCTGAGTTTGACTGAATCCGGGTCCGCCTTGGTTTCAAGCTCCGTTTGAAGCTGTCCGCCAAGCGCGTTCAATCTTTCCGGGTTGAACACTATGTGAAATATCTGGTCTCTAATTTTTGCCGACCCTTTGCTGATTTTTTGCTTCACTGCATAATTCAGCGTTTCGGCCCGAAACTCGTCTTCAAGCCCTTCTACGGACACGCCCTCTCTCGCTTTAAGGCGAGCGATTATTCTCTTGCCGTCCTCGCTGTGCTCCAATGTGATAAAACATTTTGCCAGAAATTTATGACAAGCCCCAAGGATTGCGTCCGCAGAAAAAATCTTCGGGTCAAAAACAATTTCCATCGGCATTTTAGGCATAGTTATATCCCATTCAATAATAACGTATCTTATCTATAGTATATTTAACTCTGTATATATGTCAATGTAGATTATTGAAGCAACAATAAAGGAACTTCGAACTCAATCGGCACGCCCTCTGACAACACTTCGGTTTTCCCATCCCCTCTGTCAATAATAATTCTTGCGTTCAAAAATGCCGTTTTATTCAAGCCTATTATTTCTTTCTTTGAGATTGTTCCCTCTGCAAAAGACGCCCCCACGTGAAAATTATCAGGCAAGTATCTCATTTTTTCATTAAAACCATCCGGGGCAGTCATTGATGTTTCATTCATCGAATACTCCTTGCCTGCGTTTACGCCCGTCCAGCTATGCACTCCCTCTTCAGTTTTGCCGCTAACTTCGTTTAATAACGAAACTACATACATAACATGCGTCGTTTCGTCAATCATAACAGCGGAAGCGTCGCCGAAACTCTCTTTAAACAAATTATTTTTGTTTTCCACTCTCCAGAAAATGCTGTGTTCGTCGAACGCCAGATATATCGAGCTAATTTCGGCCTTTTCCCCTTTTAATCCGCTCTTTGATGTGAATTTCGAAACACAAGGCCTTATGCCCGTCCAATCCGCCGACGAGCCGTCCGCAAAAATCAACGCCCTTGCCGGCTCGCATTTCTTCATTCGTCTTTCCTGAAGTTTCCATTGATTTTCTTTTTTTACGAAGATATTAACAAAACCCATTCTTATGTTTTGTGTTATCGAGCCTTCAGTTTTGTCTGACAGAATGATTCTTTCCAATGTTTCAACTTCCGCGCGATTCTCGTTGACGATTATTCTTTCGCATGAAACGTCCCACTTCAAAATTTCGTATTTCTTCCTTAATGACCGAAGAGAATCTAATATCTGATTCCCAGTCACCGTTTGACCATCAATTTCGATATCAGCGTCGACAGTCAGCATCATTTTTAATGCTTCTACGTCGCCCTTGCCGAATAAACTAATCGCTTGACTCATGGTCTCATTGAGCTTTCCATGTTCTTCCAATGTGTTTCCGGGAGTCGAAAAAGAGATAGCCATATCGCCGAGCATAAGTCTATACTCCTCGTCCGAAAAAAGCATTCGCATCGCGTCCGAGTCGTTTTTTGCTTTGGATAATTCATCTGCATCAGCCGCTTTATGAAGCTCATGCAAAATATGCTTCATTTCCTCAAACGTAATGTTCTCCATTCGCGTTTTCATTTTCATCATTGCTTCCATAATCGTGGATGTTACATAGTCCACAACCGCGCCTTCTTCAATGTTGAATATTCCATATATATGACTACCATGTTCGCCAATTTCCACGAATAACCATTCATAGTCGTCCAAGCCGGGAACTTCAATGGAAAACGTTTTGCTTTGCTCCATCTTTCCTTCCGCCAAAAGAATCAACGAAGGGCTGTAAACCTTCACAATCACATCGTCGAAAAACTCCAAATCCGTATTTGCTAGCGACTCTCTGGTAATCTCCAAAGCTGAAACCGCTTTCATATCTGCTGCTGCCGCCGAGTTGGATATATCGCAAAAGGCCATAAAAAAAGCAAGCCAGACTGAAAGGCTATAAGAAAATGAAAAAAACATCAGCTTTTTAGATTTGTTCTTAATTCCGATTAGACAGAGCGGGATATCCAATCGTATTTTAGTTGAAAGAATCTCCATGATCTTCTCCAGATATCAATGGTTCGCGCTCTATGCGGACCCTCTCTCACACACCCAGATTCAATATAATTATACCATGCTTCTCTAACTAAACAAACTTGTGATTTCATTGCTTTTTGCGTAATATATTTTATGTTCTTTGTAAATTTGGATATGTGAAAGCATTTTCGTATAATGCTTCTCAAAATGCCTCTTATAATATGATGGTGATGACCAGAAAAGCCGAATTATGATTCCGGCGCAAAAAGCCACGTCGTTTGCGCACAAAAGATATGCGTGAACCCCTTTTCAAAACGACAACGAACAAATAGAATGAATCATGCAAACTTTCAAAGACAAACAGCAACAGTTTTTCAAGTGGGATCACCT
>JAKQBV010000337.1 GCA_029573925.1 bacterium | reverse complement strand
CAAATTATTATTTATGTTTTTTGCGAGCGTCCAAGAGTATTTCGCAAATATCCTTTATGTCCGCCTCCAAAGAAATACTCTGCCTGCCGCTCTACGGAGAGTTAACAGAGGCCGACATAAAGGATATTTGCGAAATACTCTTGGACGCTCGCAAAAAACATAAATAATAATTTGCTGGTTTGAGCGCCGCGCATATCTTTATCGAATGAATTGATTTTTTCTCCAAACCTCATAAGGCCCTATCGTTTTCTCAAGCGTATAGTTCTGATGGACATAAGAAAATAAGGGATCGATCACGGGGTCGGTGGAGTAGGGGAGCAATTCCGGATTATTTTCGCCGTCTAGATAGTTCGGAAAATTCAAAACCCTGACGGCATATTCTGGCTCTCTTCCTTCCTTTATCATTATCTTGATTGTTTTATCGTACATTTCCACTGGAATGTCTTCGGCGATATAGCTAGTGTTAAGAGGCGAAATTGTGTCTGTGATATAGTTGAGCATGGAAAACCTTTTGAACGCTAGAAGCCTGTCGCCTTTGCTGACACGGCCGTCCAGATAATCAAGCAACTCTTCAAGATACTCCACCCTCTTCTCTGATGAATATATCCCGGACAGTTTTCCGTAGGCGAATTTGGTTCTAAGGTTAAATACGGAGCCTTCCGTCGGCGCGCTCCTGAAGGTTTTTGCCGTAACGACGATTGAAACAAGCAAAAGTGAAGCGACGATAACCGAAGAGGCTTTCTTCAAGGAAACGGCGTCTGCGCGCTCATCGAGCGCATTGGACATGGCAGTATGAGCGATTATTGCCGCAGACATTAAAAAGAAAGGGAATATCAGCGTGGGCGTCCACAAATTGACATTGTTAGAAGCGATGCCGGAAACGGCGAACCAAGAGCAACCCCAAGCAACAAGCATGAAAACCGCTTGCTCTTTTCTACGGCTGTTCGCCATCAGTTTGGCTCTGCTAAACAGATAAATAATCGATACCGAAACAACGAAGGCGATAATAGCCGAAGGGAGACTTGTCAGAGCGAAAACAAGCGGAGGAAAGATTATTGAAGCAAGAATGAGGAAGAGTCTTTTTGAAGCGATTGCGGTTTTGAACAAATACGTTCCGATAAGAAACAGCAGCATTATGGGCAGCGTTTTTGACATAACTGCCGCGACGTTAAAGAGCCTTTCTCCCATAGAAAGCGTTTCTCCGTAAGCATCGTTCAAAAGCATTGAAAATGCGCTTAAAAAGTGTGCGAGCAAACCATTGTTTAGCAATAACGCATACGTCGCCGCGCAGGAAGCCGCGACGCCTGAGATAAAAAAGGCGACGGTTTGAGCGTTAAGTATTAATTCCGGTTTTCTCGACAATGAAAATACAACTAGAAATATTGGAATGATGATTATTGCGAACGAAGGAAAGTATGATATCCCGGCTAGAAAGAAAACGATGCCTGATATCAATCCGCACAGCGCCCTCGGCAATGGTTTATTAGAGAAAAAGCTCTGGAAAAAGAAGGCCGCGCTCAAGAGCGTAAAGTCGAGAAACAGCGAGTTGTAACTTGGGCTCCAGAAAGACCTCACGTCGGCGAAAATTGAAGCGGCAAAACAAGATATGAGAATGGACGCCGGCAGAAGCTTTCTGAGCGAGAAACAGAAGAGGCCTAACGCGATAGAGTGAAACGCGAAATTGATATGTCTGATAACAAGAACGGAGCCGCCGTCGGGGAGCAGCCGCATTACCTGCCAGATAATGATGTCGAACCATCTCGGAGCGGCGAGCCATTCATCCTTAAATGGCATATCCCCGTGAAGGTATCTGTATGGAGCGGAAAACCAATATCCTTCATCGCTGAAAGAAACGCCGAAGCGGAGCCTTATGAACCCGGCCGCTATGAAAAGAATCGCGATTACGGGCATCGCTCGGGAAAGCGTCGTATACGCCTTTGAATTCAATTATTTAGTTCCTTATCTTTATGATGACAAGTCGTCTCGTATGCGCGAGGCGGACAAAAAACGCCTACTGCATCATCGAACAAAACGAAGATATCGCGGTCTTTCAAAACGAGCGGCTCCCGCTCGCGTTTTCTTCTGGCGGAAATCACATCTGGCAGAGAAGATAGGGCCATAAAAAAGCCTGATAAGACTCCCCGGCGACCCGCCAAAGTTGCGATAACTAAAAAAAACGGCAATGCCAGAACATGTTGAATTAACAGGGTGGGATCCGAGACGTTTTTCCATGTGAACAAAAAACGGTTTCTTCTCATAATTGAGAGAACCCTCGGTCTTGATATTTTTCCGATGGTTCCCTGATGATCATGATAAACGACGCTTTTAGGCTCGAAAACGATTTTCCAACCTCTTTTCCATGCCCTGTATCCGAGATCCACATCTTCCCAGTAAAAAGGGCTGTAGAGAGAGTCGAAACAACCCATGTCGAAAAACATTGATTTTCTATATGCGGAGTGACCGCCTGACGCAAAAAGGGTAATGGACGAAGACGCGGCGGGGGCTTCAAAACGAGCGGCCCTGTCCACATCCGGCATCCCCCACTTCCATTTGATGCCGGAGCTAGTGGAAACAATATTTTTTCCGTGCCCGTCGTATGCCATGCTTGCGACGGCAAATATATTAGGATCATCAAAATGAGAAACTAGATGAGAAAGAAAATCCGTATCTGTTCTGATGTCGGTATTGAGGAAATAAATAATGTCTCCATGAGCTTCAGAGGCTCCGGCGCGACATGCTCCGGCAAAGCCGCAGTTGCGCTCAAGTCGGCAGATTCTGAGGTTTGCGCAATTTATGGAATTCAGCCATTCGACGCTCCCGTCAGAACTCGCGTCGTCCACGACAATCACTTCAGTGGAACCGAAACTGCCTGCGGCCGCAAGGACTGACTGAAGATTCTTCTCCAGCAGATGTTTCCCGTTATAGTTGGGGATAACGATGGAAACTTCAGGGTTCATAAGGCATACCCGTCATAAAAGAATATCGGTTCACGAAAAAAAGCCCACTACGAGAGAAGTCCCATTTATTCTTTTAATATTTTTGAATCTAGCGTCGTTATTGAAAAGATCGTTCAGAGCGCGAGTGGCTCCGTTGTCCCTGCCGTAATCATGCCATGCGATAACGCCTTTTCCGGAGCGCAACATTTTAATTGCTCTATCGGTGTCGCTCATCAAATAATCGTATGTATGCGCTCCATCGACAAAAACAAAATCGATATTATTGAAATGATTTGAGAAATTGAAGACGGCTGAATCGCCGTACAGTTGAGTTATTTTGTGTTCGTGTTCCGAACCTGCAAAGCGCGCTCCTGAGGTTTTTTTATTTATGTATGGCCTGTCTGCTCTTGATATGGTTCCCTGCGCGTTGTCCATGTTTTCGCGAGGCAAGTCGAGCGTAAAAACTTTTCCGTCGGACGGGGCGTTTGCGGCTAAATTCAGAGTAGTGCGCCCATCGAATGTTCCGATTTCAAATATCGACTGTGAAGAATTCGCTATCGAAAGTTTGATGAGGGCCATCAACTCGAACAAGGTCACATTTCCGTCGACGGAATCGGATTCGAGAATTCGAAAACTAATATCGTCGCGCACAATAGAACTCAATCTTGCGGAAGGAATTGAAAGATCGGGCGCTCCCGGCCTGAAACCGAAATAATCGCTGATCCGCCTGATGAAAGCCCTGTTCTTCGGAGCGAATATCCCAATTGTGAACATATATAAACATGCTAATGCGGAATAAGCGTAGATCAGGAAAAACAACAATAAAGATCTCATCCAATTTCTCCGCGACTAATCATTGCAGACCTTGTTGGCGACATCCTACGTCATAAATATAAAAAACCATAAATAGTAATCCTTAACTGTCTTTTTGCAGACAGCGCAACATCCGGCTTCTTCTTTATATTTATAATTCAATCTCCTGTTATATTCTATACTCAAATCAAGAGATGCGAAACCCCGGCAAATCAGAAGCGCATTATTAAAATAACCGCGCGCTTTTAATCAAAATGACGAATTCAGGTTTAATAAACGGAAACGGGAATAAGCTACTTCTTTTGAGCGATGGCTGTTATTCTGCCGCCCAATTTCAGGGAGTTTGCGACTGACCCTGTCGCTCCAAATAATAAACTCTCAAGTTTTCTGGCGGTCGAATCGACTTTAGGCCCTGTCGATATCGGGGCATTGGCGTTTGAAACATTTTTGGCAGGGTATTTCTTTATGCCGAAATCCGAAGCCATTTGACGCAGGCTTTCACTGTACCCCATTTTGTACAAACCGGGATCGGAGCCATGAAACACTTTCAATACGCGCAGGTTATTGTTTTCCAGCATTGCTCTGAGAGTATCTGGCGTGAAATGGTACAAATGCCTAGGCGCGTCGATTGCGACCCAGCGATCCCTGAAGACACGGGATTCAAGGCTGTCGAAATTCGGCGTTTCTATAAG
>JAKQBV010000325.1 GCA_029573925.1 bacterium | reverse complement strand
CACCCTAACCAACAACCTGTCGCCCTGCCCTATCTGCCTTGAATCAACGTCTGCCGCCATTCCGGCGACCGCCGACAAAATAAGCATTGCCGACAGAGCCGCTGAAATTTTCGCCACTCTCATATCATTCACCATTTTTTCCTGTGTTCATTCGCATCTTTAGTTTCCGGCAACTGAATTATACAATAACCGGCGCGTCGTGTTCAATTCAACCAAAAAAATCAAACGCAGGAGCTATTTCGCTCTCTAATATAATTTCCGCTGTTTTTCGAATATTTGGCCCTCTCAATTTAAAGTTTCTTTTAAGGACGTTAAAATATCATTAAAATACAATTGTGGTCGCGGACTAACGGAAACGCATTTGTTCCACTTTCGTCAAGGACTCCGGCCCGCAAAGAAACTAGGCGACCGAATGGGTGAAATCATTTTTAAAAAAAACGGCAGCCTGATTGAAAGAAGGATCGACGGGGAAGCGATTCTGCTGGACATCAAGAGCGGCGTTTACTACGACCTGAAGGATGTCGGAGTTTTTATCTGGGAGATTCTTACCGACGGCTCGACCGCGAGGAAAATCGCGGCGGCGGTGGCCGAAAACTTCGATGCGGACGCCGAAACAGCCCTTGCGGACACGCTCGAACTGCTCAACGACCTAGAGGCCGAGGGTCTGATTGTCAGGGTCGCGGAGGTCTGATATTTGCTTCAACTGCCCAGACATGAGCTTCACAAAAAACTGGTGGGCCGGGCGAATCCCATGCGGATTCAACTCGAGATAACCCGCCGTTGTAACCTTGACTGTGTGCACTGCATTCAGGGAGGCTGCTCCGATATAGCTGGGGAGATGACCGCCGCGGACTATGAGCGACTGCTGCCCCGGATGAGCGCGGCGGGCGTATTCAGCGTCAGTCTTACCGGAGGGGAATTTCTCTGCCATCCGGAAATCCACGATATCCTCGGTCTTCTGCTTCGCTCCGATTTCTGGCTCGCCCTGCAAACCAACGGCACGCTGCTCGATCAGGACACCGTGGATTTTCTGGCGCGGCACAGGGAAAAAATCCGCGCGGTTGCCGTCAGCCTGTACGGGGCGACCGCCCAAGCCCACGAGTCCGTCACTCGCTCGCCCGGCAGTTTCGAGAAAACCATCCGCGCCATAGACATGCTGTCCGAGGCGGGGTTCAGAGTGGAAGTGATATCGCTTCTCATGACCATGAATCAGGATGAGGCGACGCAGATTCAGGAGCTGTGCCGGAAACGCGGGCTCTTCCACCAGTTCAATTCGATAATAGCGCCCCGAAAAGACGGGGAGAAATCTTCGCTTGAATGCCGCCTCCCGGAAGAGTTGCTGAAAAAGCTTCCCCGTCCGTGGGAGACTTTCTCGGAGAACTTCATCCCCCATGAACCCGACGATTTCGCCCCGGACAAGACGCTCGACGCGTGGTGCACCATGGCGCGCACATCAGGATATATAGATTCCCGGGGCAATCTTCTTCCGTGCTCCATCATGGACCTGCCCGCCGGAAATGTGAAGGAGCGCCCGTTTGACGAACTTTGGCATGATTCGGCTGTGTTCAACGCGCTGAGAAAACTGAAGATCGGGCAATTCGAGTGTTCCCGCTGCGGCCACTTCCCCACCTGCCGCCCCTGCCCCGGTCTTGCCTTCCTCGAACATGGCAATATGTTTGAAGCTCCGAAAGAAATATGTAGAATAATAGAGTTGTTCCTAGGCGACAAAGAGGTGAAACAAGCATGAAAAAGAATGAGAACGAAAACAAAAAAACCTATTCCAAACCCGTCCTGACGAAGTACGGAACGGTGAAGGACGTGTACACCGGACCATCGTGCAAGGCGATAATGGAAGCCGAAGCGGACAAGTAAAATAGAATCCGCGCCTACTGCCGCCGTTTCGCCCATTTGCCGGGAACGTCTCGCTTTTGTGTTGTGCCGCCACTGTTTTCTGCCTTATAATTAAATCAAATTTGTCAAAATCTCCGGATTAAGTATTAGCGCGAGATCGACTAAACCGGAGCGAAAGGAATTGACAATCCGGCTGCGGCCGGGCTATCCAGCCATGAGCAACATCAGGGACGCGTCGCCGGCGTCCAGAAAATTTTATGAAATTAACCTCTTCGGCAGGCGGTTTGCTATAGACACCGACCGCCCCGACGTAATAGAAACTTTTTTTGTTTCTTTCTACGGTGACGCGCACAACGCGATGGCCGCCCCGCCGAAAAACAGCGAAAGAAATTTGTTTCGCCTGAGCGTCAATCACAGCCATCCCGGAAAAATCAAACAGAATTCAATAGCCGAGCCTATTCCGATTCCAGAACCCGGAATGCAGTTGTTTCTCGAATGGGAGCCTGAGAGCGGCGAGGCTGTATTCAATGTCCCGCCCGCGCCGGAAAGCCGCGTCACTCAAATCGTCTGCGCGGCGGCTTCCAATTTTATTTACCTGACGTTGATGAGCGCCGGCGTTTTCTTCTTTCATGCGTCCTCCGCCGCGCGGGCCGGCGGAGCCGTCATGTTCTGCGGCCCCAACGGCAGCGGGAAATCGACCGTGATGCGCGCCGCGCTCGCGCAAGGAGCGAAATATCTTTCAGACGACGCCTGCGCAACCGCGAAAAACGATTGCGGCGCAGTCTGTGTCTATCCCGGTCGCGAAGCGGTCGAAATTGCCGATCTTTCGACGGATGAGATCAGTCTTCTTAAGAAAAAAGGATTCAGGCCAAGTCCACACGAAAAGTTCCTCTCGCCGCCTGCGGCCGGGCTGCTATCGCCTATCCGGGCGGTATATTTTCTTTCAGGAATGGAAGGAATCCCCGCAGTCAGGCCATTATCAGCGAGGGCAGCGGCGGTTAGACTGATGAGGCTGCACAGAATGCCGATGACGGAGCGCGCATGCGAGGAACTCATGCGTATGAGCGGAGACATTGCCGAGCAGGCCCCCGCCTTTGAATTTGAACTGGGAGCGGACGCTGAATCAGGTTGCCGCGCGGTTATGGAACATGTCGAGTCGATTATTTAAAATAACGGCGGTGTGCCTGCTGATACTGGCGGCACGCGCTCCCGCGTTTGCCTACTCCGGCGACTTCGACGCTCTGGTGTTCGATTTTGATGTCGAGAGCGATTTTTCGGAAAAATGGGCGGCTCTCGCTCTCACCGACTACGCTATTCGGGCGATTTCCCTGAATTCAAAAGAACGCGCGATGCCCCGCGACGCCCTCAAAAGGCTCGCCTCCAGATGGGCGGCAGCGGGAAGACGCGAAATGGCGTTCGAGACCCGCGACGCGCTGCGGCAACACACCGGAGCCTCTTTCATCGTCGACGGTTCCCTGTCGCGCGACCGCTCCGGCTTTCAGTTCACCGGCTCAGTCATAAATCCCGACACGGGATTGGTCCGCGACATATCGTTCACCCTGAAAGAGTTTGAAATTGAAGCGGCGCGCGGAGCGTTGCGCGGGGCGCTTGAAACCGCTCTCGGCAGAAAACTGCCGAACGACAAATCGGCTCTACTCGGAACGGCAAGCTCGGCGGCCTCCGCCGCGCACTGGAAAGGCGTGTGGCATTACGAACGGAACGAGACCGAGAAAGCGATAGCGTTGTTTCAGCAGTCGCTGTCCGCCGATCCTGATTTCATAGAGCCGGCGCTTTCTCTTGCCAGAGCGCAAATGGACAAGGCCGCGTTCTCGGACGCGGCGGCGACCCTCAGAAAAGTCATTTCTTCCGCCCCGAAAGAACCGCGCGCCCACTTCCTGCTCGGTCTCGCGCTTCACCTTCAAAGACAAAAACTGCTTTCTCTTGAATCTCTATTGACCGCCTCGGCGCTCGACCCCCGCAATCCGGAATACCTGTTCCAACTCGGCGTGGTTCATAAAGAATCCTTCAGATATCCCGAAGCAATTTCATACTTTGAGAAAACGCTCTCCATAGACAAATCGTACGACGCGTGGTTTCCTCTGGCAGAGATTTACGCGACAACAAAACAGGAGAAAAAGGCGATATACAACCTCGAACAGGCAGCGGTCTGGAGCCGGGCGGGGCTGCTCAACAGGCTGAAGAACGACGCCGATTTCAACTGGCTTCGCTCGAACGCGCGTTTTCAGCTTCTAATCAAACAGTTGGAGAGACAACCATGAGGCGCGGGATAAGGGCGATAGCCGCTATTGCGGCCGCGGCTCTCATAACCGCCGGGTGCGCAGGCAATCGGAGGGTCGCCGGACCGGCTTCGCCGCCATCATCCGCCGACTCGATTCAAAGCGAAATAATCCATACGATTTCCAAACGCTTGACTGCGGGGCTGCCGAACTCGGGCAGACTCAAAGCGGCGCGCGAAAAAGGCATTCTTCGCGTAGCCATCGTCCCTTCGTCAGACCGCGAGCTTTATCATATCGACTCTGAAATCGGCGCGCCGCGAGGCTTCATCCCGGAGCTTGCGGCTGAAATCGCCCTCATGCTCGAAATCAAATCCAACGTCGAGATTCTAAAACAGGGGGAAAGAGCCGGGCCGGAAATCGATATTGTTTTTCTCCCTGAGGGCGACGGAGGATGCGAACCGCTCAATCTTATTCCTTACTATTACACGCCGGAGTTTGGCTGGAAACACATCTGCGTGATGGAAGACGATGGATCATCGCTCAAGGAGGCGGTGGCGCGAATCCTGTCGCACATGAACTCGACAGGCATATTTGCGCAACTGCACATGGCGCATGTCAAAAAATAAGCGAACCACAATGTTCGGCAGGCTGATGAGGTCGAACCTGCTGACGCTTGCGTTCGCGGCGCTGATATTCGGCGCGGCGTACTCGGTGTTCGCCGCGCGCTACCTCGAATCCGCCGCAAGAGAGGACATGACCCGCGCCGCGCTTCTTGCCGGAAGCGTCATCTCCCGCAACCTCGAAGGAGCGGAGCTTACATCGCGCCTGCTGGCTCAGAACTATGAGATACGCTCCGGACTCCCGGCTGAAGACAGGGAGCGCATATCGGCGGAAATAGAAAAGGAATTGAAAAATATCGAGGCGGACTTTATAACAGTCGCCGGAGCGGACGGAGTATCGACGATAAGAGCCTCCCGCCGCCCTCTCCCGCCCGAATTCGAAATGGTCGCGCTTTCCGAGCCTCTGTTCCTAAGTCCGGCGTTTCACCGCGCCACGACCTCAGGAGAGCCGTCCGCGGGAATTGAGCCTGTCTTCCCCGGCGGCCTCGGAATAGTGGCCATCGCTCCGACCAAAGGCGAAGACGGCGAAATCATAGGATTCGTGCGCATCGGATTCCATCTGGACGACAGGTTTGTGGGAATGGCGAGGGAGATGACACAGGCCGATCTGGCAATAGAGCGCCGGGGAGAAATAATCGCCTCCACCGCGCGCGCGCCCGGACAGGAGCCTGACATCGCTTCGACGCTTTCAAAATCGTACCTTATCCATAGTTCCGAGCTGCGAATTGAGGGGGGGGAACCGGCGCGCCTGCTCGCGCTGTACCCGAAAAACAGGATAGCGAGAGCGCTGAAACAGGGGTTAGCCGCGATAGCGGCCATAACCGCTTTTGCGCTGGCCGTCTCCGCGTTCGCTAGCGCCCGCCTCTCCCGCAGAATAGTATCGCCCATCGGCGAACTGATTGACGGAGCGGAAAGAATACAGGCGGGGGATTTCGGGCGGCGGCTCGACGCCTCCGGGCCTGACGAGCTTCGAGAACTTGCGACAGCTTTCAACAGGATGGCCGAGGCTTTGACCCAGCGCGACGCGGAGATAAAAATCAATCAGGACCAGCTTGTGGAATCCGGCAAACTGGCGGCGGTCTGAGAGCTTGCTGCCGGCGTCGCCCACGAAATCGGAAACCCGCTAGCCGCCATACTAGGCTATGTTCAATTGATTAATACGGCTCCGCCGGAAAAAACCAGCCACTATTTGGAGCGCATCGCTCAAGAGGCGGGGTTTATCGATCAGACGATTAGAGACCTTCTGGAATTCTCAAGGCCCGCAGCGGCCGAGGATCAGGTTTTCGCCGCAGACGACGCGGTGGACGAGGCCCTCCGCATGCTGAGCTTCCATAAGATGATGAAACACATTGAAGTGAAACGAACTAGTCCCCAGAAGTCCCCGCTGATCAAGGGCGGAAAGAAAGAGATAACTCAGGCGGTGATGAACATCGCGCTGAACGCGGCTCAGGCCATGAAAGGGCGCGGAACGCTCGATGTCTCAACAGGGATTGAAAGCGCTGCCGCGCTCATAAAAATCCGCGACACAGGCCCCGGCGTGAAGCCCGAAAATTTAAAAAGAATATTCGACCCCTTCTTCACGACCAGAGGCGACGGAGTTGGTCTGGGGCTGTCTATAACGTACAAAATAATCGAGCGGCACAACGGTTTGATTCAAGTCCTCTCGCCTCCCGGAAGCGGGGCGGAGTTCGACATCCTCTTGCCACTAGCCCCTCCGGAGCAACCTGAAAATGAGCGCGCAAATTCAGGTTCCTGAGCCTTCTAGCATTTTTCGGATTCAACCCGGATTCGTAGATAAGACAGTCGAATCAGGAATAAATCCCATTAGGTTTTACGGTCTTGAGACAATCATTTTTCGCTTTGCTATGCATGTTATTAGATGATTCCATCCACTACCAAGCGCGCCATGCGCAAAAGCTTTTTCCTTTTGCGCATGATGCTGTTTTATCAAATGACTAATGGGAAGTTTTATTTAATTTTACGTATATGCAAATAACGTAAGGCGGAGTTGCGCTGCGGCGCGTCACTTGTCGGTGAGGGCCTCGACGCCGGGAAGTTTTTTGCCTTCCAGCATTTCCAAGGATGCCCCGCCGCCGGTGGACACGTGAGAAAATTTGTCGGCCAGACCCATCTTGCGGACCGCGCTCGCTGAGTCTCCCCCGCCGATTATCGAGACGCAGTCCGAGCTTGCCGCGGCTTCCGCCACCGCGCGGGTTCCACCCGCGAACCGCTCCATCTCGAAAACGCCCATCGGCCCGTTCCACACGAGCGTCTTGCACGCTTTGATTTTTCCGGCGAACAACTCGGATGTCTCCGGGCCGATGTCCAGCCCCATTCGATCCGCAGGGATGGCGTCTGCGGAGACAATTGCCGCGTCGGCGTCCTCCGCAAATCTGTCAGCCGCCACGATGTCCACTGGAAGAATAAGCTCCGTGCCCTTGTCGCGCGCTAGCGTCATCAATCGAGAGGCGTCCGCCAGCCTGTCCGCTTCGAGTTTTGAGGAGCCTATCTCGCGTCCCATCGCTTTTAGGAACGTGAAGGCCATGCCGCCTCCGACAAGTATCGAATCTACTCGCCCGATGAGGTTCTCTATGACGAGAATTTTGTCCGACACTTTTGCGCCGCCGAGCAGCGCGACGAACGGCCTGCCGGGATTAGACAGCGCGTTGTCCATATATTCGATTTCTTTTTTCATCAGGAACCCTGCCACCGCCGGTTGCAGGAACGCCGCGACTCCTGTCACGGACGACTGTTCCCTGTGCGCGGCCCCGAACGCGTCGTTCACGAACAGGTCTCCCAACTCCGCCAGTTGCTTAGTGAATTCAGGATCGTTCTTTGTTTCGCCCTTGTGGAATCGGACGTTTTCAAGGAGAAGAACGGCGCCCGGCTCCAAGTTCGCCGCGAGGGCTTTTACCGATTCGCCTATGCAGTCGTCCGCTAGGTCGACTGGAGCGTCTAAGAGTTTTCTGAGAGAGTCCAGAACGGGGCGCATGCTGAATGCCGAGTTCCATTCGCCTTTGGGCCTGCCGAGATGGCTCATCAGGACAGCAGAGCCGCCGCCCGCGAGGATGTGCTTTATGGTGGGAAGAGTGGCTCTTATTCGAAAATCGTCAGCCACCGCGCCCGATT
>JAKQBV010000321.1 GCA_029573925.1 bacterium | reverse complement strand
CCGATTTTCACGATGCCACGAGCGCGACCAAAATTGTCGCCGAACAAGGTCGTCGTGTCTCCGCGAGTCAGAGAATCCACAGATATGCGAAATACGGTCGGCGACGGCGATTCAGGGCCTTTTTCCTTGCGGCAGCCTGCTGATGCCAAAATAAGAACAACGAAAGAAGCGTATACGAATCCGCGCAAATGTTTTCCGGACATGCTCATCGTCCCCCGCTGGCGCAAAGCCGTTATTTGTTGCCCGGCGGATAATTAGGCTTTTTCCGCCGAAGACGTTGGCGGTCGTCATTCTTCGCGGCAATTCGAGCCGCCGCGTTTATGTTAAAACTTAATCTTTGAAATTCTATCGACAGCTTCTTCAAGACGTTCCTTGCTCCGCGTGAAAGCGATCCTGAAATACCCTTCGCCTTCCGCGCCGAATCCTACTCCGGGAGTCACGGCCACGCCGGCTTCTTCGAGCAGCCGTTTGCAGAACTCTATGGATTTCAATCCGTGCGGAACCGGAGTCCAAAGATAGAAGGAGGCTTTAGGCGACGACACGTCATAACCTATGTCGGTCAGCCCTTTGACTATGATATCGCGGCGTTCGCTGAAGACTTCGCAGATTTCCGCGGACTCTTCATCGCATTCGTTCATTGCGGCGATCCCGGCGTGCTGGATTGCTTGGAAAAGCCCGGAGTCCACATTCGTTTTTACTTTTGCCAATCCTTCGACAATCTGTCTGTTTCCCACGAAGAATCCGACCCGCCACCCTGTCATGCAGAAAGTTTTTGAAAGCGAATGGAATTCGGCGGCGATATCTTTAGCTCCCTCAACCTGCAGAATGCTTGGGGCGACATATCCGTCGTAAGTCAATTCAGAATAAGCGCAATCGTGACACAGAACGATGTCGTGTTTCCTTGCGAGTTGGACCGCTTTTCTCATGAACTCAATGCTCGTGACCGCGCCGGTCGGGTTATTCGGATAGTTGAGCATCATTATTTTGGCTTTGCTCAGGACTTCCTGAGGAATGGCGTCCAAGTCCGGCATGAATCCATTTTTGCGAAGAAGCGGCATCACGTGAGATGTTCCGTCGGCCAGTATGGTTCCGATGTTATAAACCGGGTATGCCGGAGAAGGGACAAGAGAAATGTCGCCCGGCTGGACGAAAGCCAGATAGATGTGCGCGATTCCTTCTTTGGAGCCGATGAGAGAGATGACTTCGCGGTCGGCGTCGAGATCGACGTTGAATCTGCGTTTGTACCATTCGGACACAGCCTCGCGAAAAGCCGGCATTCCCTCATAAGACGGATACTGATGGTTTGCTGGATTATCGATTTCACGTTTCATCACTTCGATAATTTTTTTCGGAGTTGGCAGATCGGGGTCGCCGACGCTGAGATTGATAACGTCCACGCCGCGCGCGGCCACTTCCTGCCGCTTCTTGTCGAGATCTGCGAAAAGATACGGCGGTATTTTGTCGATTCTCTTTGAATACTTAATCATTTGGATCTCCTTGGTCGATGCCTGCCATAAGCAAATAAAAGCGTCGTCTCAATCTATGTCGATCTTGCCTGTGAAGACGGTCACTGACGGCCCGGTCATCATTACTTCGCCTGACTGCGCCCATTCGATGTGAAGGTCTCCTCCGCTCAGATGAAGAACCGCGTTGCGAGAAGCGCGGTCGGTCAGATGCGCGGCGACGAGGGTTGCGCATGCTCCTGTTCCGCAAGCGAGCGTTTCTCCTACGCCGCGCTCCCAAACGCGCATCTTGAGACTGTTCGGGGATATGACGTTTACAAACTCGACATTGGTCTTTCTCGGAAAAAGTTTATGGGTCTCGATTGCCGGGCCTATGCCGCAGATGTCGACCGAATTTACGTCTTCATCCATAAAAATGACGGCGTGAGGGTTGCCCATCGAAACGCAGGTCGCATAAAAAACGCCCATCGAAGTCTCTATCGGAATGTCGATGGCGCGAACGGAAGGAGCGGC
>JAKQBV010000310.1 GCA_029573925.1 bacterium | reverse complement strand
GCCGCTCGTGCCTGAGGTGTAAACGAGGCGGGCCAAGTCCGAAGGAACCGCCGCTGCCGCCCTCGCGTCCAGCTCAGCTCCCGCCTCGGCCTCCGCGTCCGCCCCCGCCCTCCTCAACGCGTCAAATAGAACTATCCTTTCGTCATAACCGATGTCCACGCCCCTCGAGTCCATCAGATACACCCGCTCCAGCGCGGGAGTCTCCTTCGGGGATATGGTTGCCAGCTTCTTGAGCAACTTCGCGTCCTCGACGAAAATCGCCCGCGCCCCGGTGTCGTTCAACTTATATTTAATATGCTCCGCAGTGTCGTTCGTGTATATGCCGGCGGTCGCGCACCCGTTCATCAGAATCGCAAAATCCGCCACATTCCAGTCCGGGCGGTTCTCCGACATCAGGCACACCACCCCTCCGGGCCGCAACCCGTCCCTCAATAGCCCGCACGCCACTTCCCGCGCCCGGCGGTAAAACTGCTCGTATGTCCTTGCCCTGCTGTACTTCCCGGGGGCTTTTGTCTCGTCCTTGAACACCTGAAGAGTCTTCAGGCGGTACTCCTCGGCGGCCACGCGCACAAGCTCCGTCAGCGTCGCCGCGTTCACAGCGGTCTTTGCGATAGTCGGCATGATGATTTCTCCTTTCGATGATCCCGGCTCTTTCAGGCTCTCTGTC
Organism: bacterium; assembly: GCA_029573925.1. GTDB lineage: Bacteria > UBP15 > UBA6099 > UBA6099 > UBA6099 > UBA6099. Next base: position 2,293 of record JAKQBV010000310.1, on the reverse strand, counting down.
CATGAGTCCGGGAATATATCGGGTCTGACACCCGCCCTCGAAATTTCTGCGTTGCCCGGTGTCAGCCCGAAACAACCTTTGCCGCTCGTTTGCCGTGACTCATTTCACAGTAAATTACAAATATTCCTTTTGCAAATGATTGTTTTTATTTCAAGAAACGTCTTTGTTATGTTACATTCAGGGTGGGAGCAGTAGTGTTTCTGATGTCGGCATCGAAGGTGTAACATGACGCCTCGCCGGGTTTCCAGCCGACTTAACCAACCGGTTGGTTGACCCACCTACATTATACCCTCTTTTTTCTCCCTTTCAAGTTTTTTTGAATTTTTTTCTCCGTTCATCAGATTCTACAACTCCGCTCGTTGATTCTATGGTAAAATCTGCCGCAGAATGACGGCGAAGAATTTCACACAGGGAAGATGACCTAAACAATGATGGCTCATGAATCCCAGCATCTCTGCGGCGCGGCGGTTTTAGATGCGTCGCCCCGGTCGTTAGGCCCTGCGCGCGTCTGGATGAGCGGGTATATGCCGACGCGCTACGCGCGCGCGCAGAGCGGCCCGATTCAGGTTCGCGCCATCGCCGCCGGTTCAGTCCGGGACGGCTTGATTTTCGTGTCCGCAGACACCTGTCTGCTCAGCCCGCGCGTTGCCGCGGACTGGGCCTGTCGCATCGGGCGCGAGACCGGATTGAACCGGGACCGCATTTTCATCATAACCACGCACACTCATTCAGGGCCGGACCTTTGCGGCCTGTTCGGCGGCGTTCCTCCCGCGTATTTCAGATTTTTTCAGGAAACAGTTGTGCGCGCCGCCGTTGCCGCATGGCATAACCGAGCGCCCGCCGCACTCTTCGCGGGCATTTCGCGGCACGGCTTGGGCATTCCGCGTCGCAAGTCCCGAGGCCAGCAAGGCATGGAAACGGGCGCGGTTGTTTTGCAGTGGAAAACCGGAGACCGCGTGATTGCGACTCTTGTGAACATCGGCTGCCACGGCGTGGTATATTCAAAACATTCCCGCGTGTTGAGCGCGGACCTTCCCGGCGCAATCTGCCTAGCGGCGGACCGCGCTTTCGGGGGAACGACCCTTTTTGCGCCGCGAGCGCAAGGCGACGTGAACCCCGCGATTCCCGGAGACGACCCATACGAACAGGCGGGCAACGCGTCGGAACTTGAGCGCCTCGCCGCTCTTGGACTCGAAGCAGTTCGGGAGTCGGCGCGCCTCGCAAGCGAAATCCCGCCCGCGCGCGAGTCGGAGCTGGGCTGCTTCCGGGGCTTGCCTCCGGACGCCGAAATCCCGCCCGCGCGCGAGTCGGAGCCTGTTTACGGACTGGAAATGATTTTGCCCGTCACAACGCCAGCAGGCGCCGCATTCCGCGTTCCGTGGTGGTCCGGCCGGGGCGCGCATCCCGCGTTCGGCTTCCGTCTTCGGTTCCGCCGATTCTCAATCGCCGGAATTCCCGGACTGGCAGCGCCCGGCGAGATTCTCACCTGCCTCGGCAAAAGCTGGCTTGAGCGCAAACCACCGGTTTCTTTGCTTTTTAGCTATTGCGGCGGCTATCTCGGATACCTCATGACGCATGAAACCTTCGCTCGCGGAGGATACGAGCCGAAAGTGTCCCCCGGCCCCTTTCCAGCGCTACCCGGCTAATAAAACATTTCGCGAATTCACATGGAATAAACCGACAATTGACTATGCTGAAATCAAACAAAACTTCCCATCGGCAATTTGCGATAACCGCATCATGCGCAAAGGAAAGAGCGCATGGCACACATTTAAGTGGGTAGAGTCATCTAATAGTATGTATATGCTCGTTCGTGGGCGCAAAACGAAACCTCTGTCGGTTTTGAACTTCGGTTGTTGTTGGGTTAAAATAGCTATCATGGGCTTGAGACGAAATGCGAAGATGGCTATGCGCGCGGCGGCGTCTGTCATCGCGCTTGCCTCTGTTTTCGTCTGCTCCGCTGCGTTCGCCGAACCTGAAGAGCTTGCGCCTCGCCTTCTTTTCGAGATTCAGGACTATCCCGACACGGGGTTCTTCCAGTGGATATCTTCTATATCGATAGACGAGACGGGAGACACGTTGGCGATTGTGGCGGGAGAGCCGGCGGGGATGTTTTTTTACAGGCGCGGCTCCGGTTCGCCAGTGAAACAGGTTTTATTCAAGTCAGGCCCTGAAGGCGGAGACTGGGGCCGGGCGGCGGCGTGCGGCGGAAAGATTCTGGCGTCGCGCGGGGGAAAGGTCTTCGAGGCGTCGGAGAGCGGAGAATTGACTGAGTACGGCGCGGCGGCGGCAG
>JAKQBV010000302.1 GCA_029573925.1 bacterium | reverse complement strand
CTCCTACAACTTTGGGACGTTATCAAAATATTGGCAATCTCTCGCATGATTTTCGAATGCGGGCGATTGTCAAAACGCGCGCTTCAGTCTTTTTGTTCTTGTTTGAAATACTCTTAAAATTGAGGTTTTATTGTTATTCAACTGAGCTGGCGCGATCTTCGACGACTATGCCGTACAGTCTTACAAGTTCCGGAAATTCATAGAACTCCACAAGCTCCCCATGTGAAAACACGACATATCTGCCGATTGGGATGCCATACAACGGATCGCCGTATCTCCATCTTTCAAGTATCTTTGCGCCTTTTGATATGATATCTTTGGCTACTGGCTCTCCTATCGCTGATACGACCTGTTCGTAATTCATCCCTTTCAACAGAAATCCTCTCGAAGCGTAAAATGCTTTTACAGGGTCCCAATCGGGATTCGCTCTGAGTAGTTCTGCTGTTCTCGGATCGTCTATTATTGATTTGACATCCATTTTCTCAATAGCTTTATCGTCGCCTGATGACAACGCTTTATCCAACGAGTCGGATTCGCATTCATCGATAACTGCTATGCCGTAATTATTTTCATCGCCTCTCGGAACAATAACTCTCCTGACTTTTACGTCATACTCCTTGCCGTCGGCAGGGCATCTCTTTATTGTTCCGGTCAACACGGACGACGTAGGATTGCGGAAAGAGGCAATATAGACAAAAAGAATAACTGACGCCGCGCAAAGAACAAATAACAATGCCGCGTAAAACCATGACATTCCGGATGCTTGTCCGGAAAAATGATTCCCTGTGGCCTTGTATCCACCTTCGCAGCGCGGACATCTATCCGAGCCGCGCGGTATTGGCGCGCGGCATTTTGAGCATAGAGATGTCCCTCTAATATCCATACTGAATTACCTTTGAGTCCCAACTAGACGGGATTCATTTCGAACCGCCGCCTAAAGTATATTTTGTTTGCGCCGGATTGAAAAGCAGGCCTCTCTATATCGTTGACGATGCGGCAAACGGATGTTACTCTATCATTGAGGTTTTTTTACATGGTGACTCTTGTGTACATCTGCGGCAGTTGCAAAGGCGATATCCAATCGCGGACGTTCGAAGTCGAATACGCCGACGTTAGCGAAGCAGGCTCGGCCTCAGTACCACCGTGCCCGACATGCAAGAAAAGCCGCAGCGTCGCAAGGTATTTCGGACACAACATTTACTCCGCCCCGAAAAAGAAGGCAAGTTCCATTCCCTCAGGATACAAAACGCTTGAAAACTCCGAAAAAAAGGCTGTCGTTTCGTTAGGCGTCAGGGTGGACGACGAAGAAGAACGGAAAGCGGTACAGCACACCATTGAAGAGCTTACAGGCGGTATTCCAGTTGAAGATTTGTCTGATGCCGACGTCGATATTCCAGAAACCAGACTCGGTCTGAAAAAAGGAACGATGGACAGAGCCATGTTCGATATGCGTCAGAAGAAAATGTTTAAAGAGCTGGCTGACGGCAAGAAAGTGAGCGGATTCTACCTTCCACTCACCGGCGACACCGGAAACTAATCACAACTCAACCTTAAACAGCAAGCCGCGCGCCGCTTAAGCGTATTTTCGCAGATTTCATGCTTTAAAGTTCTAATCCTACAAAGAATAAATGGTTTCGTCGACGATAGCGATATAGTTGTCTTTCAGTGTTTGAATCGCTTTTTCCGTGTCGCTCACGCGGAAAATCAAGATAGCGTTGTTCCTGAATTTTCTCAGGTAAGGATAAAGGTAGTGAACGTTGACGCCTGCCGCGCCGAGCGGTTTCAGCACCGAGTTAAGCCCGCCGGGGTGGTCGGGAGATTCCACCGCGATGACATCTCTCTGCCACACGTTGTATCCTGCCGACGAAAGAACCTGTTCAGTCTGGTCCGGGTTGTCCGTGATTAGCCTGATCGTGCTTTTGTCCGCGGATTCGGCAAGCGATATCGCTCCGATGTTTATCCCCGCTTTCCCAAGAAGATCGCTGACTCCTGAAAGCGCTCCGGGCGTGTTTTCCAATAGAACCGATACCTGCTTAATTGGTTTTGTCATGTCTGTCCGCCATGTTTGAAGTTGTCAGTTATGCCTCTATGCTCGCAAACTTTTTGATTTGCTCTTTCGCATAGTCGTGCCCGGCCTTGATTGCCTTGATATTGAACTCGACAAGCTCTTTCTTTTTCTTCCCTGTAACCTCGCCGACCGCGTCGATTAGTGACTGGAAAGAAACGACATTCGAAACAGCCGCGTACGCGCCGAGCATCACCATGTTCGCCGAACGCATTGCTCCCAATTCTTCGGCGATGTCCGAACCGGGAACCTGTATCTGGGTCACTCCGCTTCGTCCGAGTTCGACATTCACGAGAGAGGAGTTTGTGACGATATATCCGCCGGGTTTGATTATGTGTTGAAATCTGAGCAGGGAAGGATTGTTCATCGCCACCACGTAATTGGGAGACGAAGCGATAGGCGAGGAAATCTCGTCAGTCGATATGGAAACGGTGCAGTTCGCCGTTCCCCCGCGAACCTCCGCGCCGTAGCTTGGCATATAGGTTACGAATTTATCTTCGTTCATTGCGGCGGTCGCCACGCAAACACCCATCAGCAACACGCCCTGACCGCCGAATCCTGCGAATACCGTTTTAACCAGCATCTTTTTTTGATCCCTTCCGGGAGTCCTTTATGACTCCTAGCGGAAAATACGGAGTCATGACCTCGTCTATCCACTTCCATGATTTGACAGGGCTCATTTTCCAGTTAGTCGGGCACGGCGAAAGAATCTCCACCATTGAGAAACCTTCTCCGTTCATTTGAGTGAGGAACGCTTCCCTGATAGCCTTTTTGGTTCTTCGGATTGCTCGCACTGAATTGACCGCGCAACGCTCGATATAGGTGGAGCCTTCGAGGGAAGCTAGAAGTTCGCTGACTTTTATCGGGTAACCCTCGCGATGAACTTCTCTCCCAGCGGCGGCGGGGGAGGTTGTCGTTCGCTGGCCCAGAAGCGTTGTCGGAGCCATCTGTCCCCCTGTCATTCCATACACCGCGTTGTTCACAAAGATAACTGTAATGTTTTCGCTTCTATTCGCTGAATGAACTGCCTCCGCCGTGCCGATTGCCGCGAGGTCGCCGTCTCCCTGATATGAAAAAACGATCGATTCTGGATTCGCTCTTTTGATGCCGGTGGCTACTGCGCAGGCGCGGCCGTGAGGGGCTTCTATCATATCGACGTCGAAATAGAAATAAGCCAGAACGGCACAGCCGGCGGGGGGCACTCCCACAGCGCGGTCTGCTATTCCGAGTTCCTCAATTACTTCAGCCGTGAGCCTGTGGATAACGCTGTGTCCGCAACCCTGACAATAGTGGGTGACGGCGTCTTTCATGGTTGACGGCCTTGCGGGCCTTCGTCTTTTCATGTTATTTCTCTCTCGCTATCTTGTTGTATGCTCTTGAAATCACTCTAAAAAGCTCGGCGGGGGTCGGCACCACGCCTCCGGGCCGTCCGTACATTAAAACTTCGGCTCTGCCTTTTACGCCCAGTTGCACATCCTCAATCATCTGCCCCGTGCTCATCTCGAAACTCATGAAATGCTTGACCGTTTCGGCTGTTTTATAAATGTGCTCGTAAGGGAAGGGCCAAAGCGAAATCGGTCGTATCAGTCCTACCCGCATATTCTTCTCGACGCATCTCTTAACCGCGGCTTTCGCTATTCTGGCGGCGGTCCCGTATGCGACTATCGCCAACTCGGCGCCCTTCATATAGTATTCCTCATGCCTGATTTCGCGCCGCTCTATTCGCTGGTACTTTCTGTATAGCCGCCAGTTCTGTTCTTCCTCGACATCCACATCCAGCAGAAGCGACCTGATAAATCTGCTGGGCCTGTCTTTTGCCCCTTTGACAGTCCACGGTTTGTCGGGAAGTTGTTCAGGCAAAATTTCCTTGTCATTAAAAACTACCGGCTCCATCATCTGTCCGAGCATTCCGTCCGCCAACAAAAGCACAGGCGTTCTGTACTCGTCCGCCAGTTCAAAGCTTTTGCGTGTAAGGTCGTAAAGTTCCTGAACGCTACCCGGAGCGAGGACTATGGTGCGGTAGTCGCCGTGGCCGCCGCCGCGAGTCGCTTGGAAATAGTCGCTCTGAGCGGGGGCAATGTTGCCGAGGCCGGGGCCGCCGCGCACTATGTTCACTATGACGCACGGAAGCTCCATCGCGGCTATGAAAGATATGCCTTCCTGCTTCAGGCTGATTCCCGGAGATGAAGAGGAGGTCATCACCCTCACGCCGGTGGACGCCGCCCCGAGCGACATGTTTATAGCGGCTATCTCGCTTTCCGACTGTAGAAACACCCGTCCGGTTTCCATCATCCGCCGCGCCATGTACTCTGTAAGCTCGTTCTGCGGAGTAATAGGATATCCGAAATAACACGCGCACCCGGCCCTCACTGCGGCCTCGCCTATCGCCTCGGAACCCCTCATTAACCTTTTTTCTTTATTCTTCATCGTAAACCTCTATCGACAACTCAGGACATACAATCATGCAGGATTCGCATCCGCTGCATTCCCCATTTTCCATAGGCAAAGCGGGGTGGTACCCTTTAGAGTTCAGATCTTTCCCTATGGCGATAGACTTTTTCGGGCATACCTCTATGCAGAGATAGCAACCCTTGCATGTTTCGCTGTTGATGATAATACACGGCATATTTACGCCTCTCCATGTTGCGCCGCAAAACTGCGGAGCGAACGAGATATTGTATTCCCCAGTCCACATTTTTTCAAATGAATATTTCGGCGAAAGTTTCAGGATTGCCATAAACGACAAGAAATAGGGTGCGCGCAGTCAGGGCCGGCTTCGTTCGCCGCCGCTTTTTTCACATTCTCTCGCAACGGAATCAAACTCAATCAGGAACCTATTGTAAGGATAAAATTTTAATCCGGCATCGATTATTTCGCGCGCTTCCCCGCATTCTCTATTCAACAGACTTGTGTGCGCCAGATAAAGATATAGCTTTTCATTGAAATATGGCGGACATTCTTTGATGTGTTTTTTGCCGAGTTCGGTCGCTGAATACACAAGTCCTATAGAGCTTTCAATCACAGACTGTCGGTAAAGGAGCGCGCATCCGGCCGTGCTGCGCATCGTGTGTCCCGCAAAAATTGCCGACGCCGCGATCAGCGCTACAATTACTACCGCGCCTACAACAACGTTTCCAGCATGCTTTGTTCTTGCGGGCGATTGTTCTTCATTGCTCTGCGACTTCTTCATCAAAGCAAAACCCATCGACATTAATATCCAAAAATTTAGGAACTGAGGCAGGTTCTTCATAGGGAACTGGAAAAAAAAGCTCTGGAAGGCAAACACAAAAACCGCGCACATTATTCCCAGTGTTAAAAATCTCGTCTGAATGTCGGTTTGCTTTCGCAGGACGGTTAAAAAACTGAGCGAAAAGAAAATGCCTATCGTGGCGAGGTAGCACAGGAGGGCAGGGACGCCGCCTTCCGCTCCTAGCTCGAAATAATCGTTATACGCGTCGAAAGTCATGCCGTGGGGGTTATATTTCAGGTCTGTCTTGTCGCTGTAAGCGGGATAAAAGCGGGAGAAATTAGTCAGCCCGACACCCCAAGCGGGTTTGTCTTTCATCATGTGAGTCGCGGCTCGCCAGTATGAAATTTTTAGATAGCCCTGCTCATCAAGAAAACCTTTTGCCGTAGAAACTCTTTTTGTTATCGAAATGGAGTAAGGGTTTGCGCGAGGAATCGCAATAAGCGCGGCAGGGGCGATGAAAGCGATAAGAATGAGAGCGGTCGCGGCTTTAGGCAGCTTCGATGGAAAAAAATCTCGGCGTTTTAAAAAAACGATTGCGGCGAACACAACAAGAGAGCAGGCGGTGGCAAGCCACGCGCTTCGGCTGTAAGAGAAAATGAGAGCCATTACGATTATCGCCAAAGAAACGAACCGGGCGGCTCTGAGAGAAGGGCGGAGGTCTGGTTGGAGAGCTTTGCTCAAAGCGAGAACGCATCCCATTCCGATGTAGCCGCCGAAAAGATTGGGGTCGTCGAAAGCTGAATCGACACGCTCGCCCCAGTCGATAGGCCATGTCCAGAACTCGATTCCGAAGTTCTCAAGAATTCCGACTATCGAAAGAAAGACGGAAACGCCTACGAAAACGTCAGCCAGCGCGGAGACGCGCTTTTTTGACGACATCGCGGATGATGCGATGAAGTAAACCGCGGCAATCGCCGGGAACTGGGCGTAATATACCGCCGCGCCTCCTTTTATCGGAGCAAGCGCGGTTGATATCCCCAGCAACGCGATGAACAAAATGATAGAGATGTCAGCGGGCGTCCTGTTCCATCCGGAGCCTTTCCTGAAAAAAAGCTCGAACGCAAAGACGTTGACAAGCGCCAGAGCGGA
>JAKQBV010000298.1 GCA_029573925.1 bacterium | reverse complement strand
GGACATGGTTATGCCGGGAGACGAGATAGACATAGCGGTGTCGCTGATCACGCCGATAGCGATGGAGCAGGGACTGAGGTTCGCGATCCGCGAGGGCGGACGCACGGTGGGCGCGGGCGTCATCACCGAAATAATTGAATAGTTGATTGAGATTTTTACTTGACAGGAAAAATCTGTCGGATTATATTGTAATTTTGCATGCGAGGGAGCGAGCAAATTGAGACAGGAAGCGATACTAGCTTGCGCGGAGTGCAAGAACCGGAATTACAACACCGCGAAGAACAAGACGAACACGACGGGCAAGCTCGAAATGAAGAAGTACTGCAAGAAGTGCAAAAAGCACACGACGCATAAAGAAACAAAGTAGCGTCCGCGCTTTTGATATCGGAATGAAGGCCCGTAGCTCCAATTGGTAGAGCACTGGACTCCAAATCCGGGGGTTGTCGGTTCGAATCCGGCCGGGCCTGTGAAGCGGCCGAAAATAGCGGGCCGAAAAGAGAGAAGAGATGGCGCAGGAAAAAGAGAAACAGAACCTTGTAAAGGGCGCGCGGGAGTTTTTCGGCGAGGTTTATGCTGAGTCGAAGAAGGTAGCGTGGCCGAACAGGGAAACTCTGATAAATTCGACTTTGCTTGTGTTCGTGGTGATAGTGGTGTTGTCGACGCTGATGGCGTTGGCGGACGGCGGGCTGAACGCGTTGTTCGAATACGGATTCGACAGCCTGAAAAAATATTTTTAAGGACAGTGGATTTTTATGGCTAGCAGATGGTACGTCGTGCACACATACTCGGGGCATGAGAACAAGGTGAAAGCCAGCCTCGAAAAGCAGATCGCCGCCCGGACGATGGACAACATGATCGAGCAGATACTTGTTCCGACCGAGGAGCAGGTGCAGATAAAGGGCAGCCAGAGGAAAGTCGTACAAAAGAAAATATTTAAAGGATATATATTCGTAAGGATGGAATTGACGGACGAGACGTGGTACATAGTGAGGAACACGCCGGGCGTCACCGGATTCATAGGAGACGGTAGCAGGCCGACGCCGCTTTCTGAAAGCGAAGTTAATTTCATCCTCAAGAGAATGGGACTAGAGGCGCCCAGAGTAGCTGTGAATTTCGACAAGGACGAGGGAGTAAGGGTCCTGTTTGGTCCGTTCGCGGACTATTCGGGAGTGGTGAAGGAAGTCGATATGAACAGGGAAAAAGTGGTGGTTCTGCTATCGCTTTTCGGGCGCGACACTCCTGTAGAGTTGGAATTCGACCAAGTAGAAAGAATCTGAACCGAAGGCGGCGTCCGGGCGGGTCGGGCGACACGGATGATTGTGTTTGTCGGCGCGCGGGCCGGAAACGCCTGACGACTTTGAGAGGAAAGCAACATGGCAAAGAGAGTGGTAGGGCTGATCAAACTGCAGTTGCCGGCCGGAGAAGCGAACCCGGCGCCCCCCGTGGGCCCCGCGCTAGGCCAGCACGGCGTCAACATCATGGAGTTCTGCAAGGCTTACAATGAGAGGACGAAGGAACAGAAAGGGACAGTCATCCCCGTCGAAATCACCGTCTTCCATGACAAGTCGATAAAGTTCATTCTGAAGACGCCGCCCGCCGCGGAACTGATAAAGAAGGAAATGAAGATCGACAAAGGCTCGAGCGCGCCGGGGAAGGAATCCAAGGGCGTGTTGAGCAAGGCGTCGGTCCGGAGCATAGCGCAGACGAAGATGCCCGACCTCAACGCGGTGACGGTTGAGGGCGCGATGAGAATAATCGAGGGAACCGCCAGAAGCATGGGCGTGAAGCTGGAAGACTGAATCTGGGTTCCCGAACAACAGCGAGGAGCAGGACGATGGCTGTAGCGACGAAAGCGATGAAGGCAAGAAAGGCCCTCATACCCGAGAAGGAGTCCTTCGCGGCGGAAGAGGCGTTCGAGATCCTCAAGAAGATCAGCGTCGAGGTTCCGAGGAAGTTCGACGAAACGGTCGAGGCCAGTTTCAGGCTGGGGATAGACCCGAAGAAGGCCGAGCAGCAGATAAGAAGCACGATAGTGTTGCCGAACGGCACGGGCAAGGTTCCGCGGATAGTGGTCTTTGCCGCTGGAGACAAGCACATGGAGGCCGAGAAGGCCGGAGTCGAGGCTGTAGGCGGGGACGACTTGGCGGACAGGATACTCGGCGGCTGGCTGGACTTCGACGTGGCGATATCCACTCCGGACATGATGAGGGTTGTCGGAAAGCTCGGAAAGGTGCTCGGCCCCAGAGGTTTGATGCCGAACCCCAAGAGCGGAACGGTGACGTTCAACATCAAAGAGACGGTGGACGAATTCAAAAAGGGAAAAGTGGAATACAGGAACGACAAGTTCGGCATCGTGTCGGTTCCGCTCGGAAGGACGTCGTTCGAGCCGAAGATGCTGCTTGAGAATTTCGAGGCGTTGCACGGGGCGATAGTGAAGGCGCGCCCGTCGGCGGCGAAGGGGCAATACATCAGAAGCGCGTACGTGTCGACGACAATGGGGCCGGGGCTGAAGATTGATTTGGCCTCGCTCATAAAATAATCGAGAAGGAAGAGGGTAATCCGATGGCTCTGGCTCTGGCGGACAAGAAACTGCACGTAGACGAGATATCAAAGAGGCTCGAAGCCAACAAGTTCCGCATGCTTGTGGACACTCAAACGCTGACGGTGCATCAGGTTGAAGACCTGCGCGCGAAGCTAAGAGAAAAGAAAATAAAACTCAAAGTATATAAGAACAGGCTGATCAAGCGGGCGATAGACGAACAGGGTTCGGATTCGCAGTTGGCGAAGTTGACCGAGCATCTTACAGGCCCGACGGCGATGGCGTTCACGGACGGCGACCCGATAGTGGCCGCGAAGGTGTTCGCGGACTACGCGGAAGAGAATAAGAACCTCGGACTGAAAGCGGTTGTGTACGAAGACCAGTATTGGGTCGAGGCGGACATAAAGGAAATGGTGAAGCTCGGCTCGATGGCGGCGATATACGGGCGGCTGATCAACGGAATGAAGACGCCGATGAGGAAGCTGACGAACTCGCTGAAATGGCCGGGGACGAAACTGACGCTGACGCTGAAGGCGGCGGCGGAAAAAGCAGGGCAATGACGCCGAGCGCCCGGCGGCACAACCGGGCGGCGAGGCGCGACGATAAAAGGCGGCCGGCGCAGACCGCCCAAAGTTGCTGAATTGCAAAATAGAAAATCAGGAACGAGATTCAAGGAGGCAGAAAATGAACGTGCAGGAAGTGTTTGAGGCCGTAAAGGGCGCGACAATGGCGGAGATCAACGAGCTGGCAGGGTTGCTCGAAGAGGAATTCGGGGTGGCCCCGATGATGGCGGCGCCCATGGCTGCGGCAGCGGGACCGGCCGCGGCGGCTGAAGAGGAAAAGACCGAGTTCAACGTGGTCATCACCTCCGTCGGCGACAAGAAAATCCCGATCATCAAGGCGGTCAGAGAGTTGACCAGCCTCGGACTGAAAGAAGCCAAGGACCTCGTGGAAGCCACTCCGGCGACCGTGAAGGAAGGCGTCACGAAAGAAGAAGCCGAGAAGTTCAAAGCCAAGCTTGAAGAAGCTGGCGCGACCGTGGAACTTAAGTAACAAGGCTGAAAAGAAGATGAGGAGAACCAGACGGGAACGCCGGTTCTCCTCATTTTGTCGCTTATGAAGAAGTTGTTTCATGCGGCTGGCCGCATCAAAGTGTCATCCTCGCGGCGGACACACTCTGAACAGGGGTGTTAAAATGGCAAATCCGAAAAAGTTGTCGAAAAAAGATTGGAAAACGCATAATTTTTCCGAGTTGACGGCGGCGCTTGAAGTGCCGAGACTGATCGACATCCAGACTCAGTCTTTCTCGTGGCTCAAGGACGAGGGGTTGCTGGGGCTTTTCAAGAGCATCTCGCCCATCGAGTCTGTGGCGTCGACCACGGACGAGGGGCTGGTGCTCGAATTCCTCGATCTGACGTTCGAGGACCCCAAGTACGACCCGGAGGAATGCAAGCGCCGGGAGAAGACGTACGAGGCCGGCCTCAAGGTCAAGGCGAGGCTGATCAACCGCAAAACGGGCGAGATCAAGGAGCAGGAAGTTTATCTTTGCGAATGCCCGATCATGACCGACTACGGCACGTTTGTTTTCAACGGGGCCGAGCGCGTCGTGCTGAGCCAGTTGATCAGGTCTCCCGGCGTGTACTTCCAAGCGCCCAAGGCCCTGAGCGGCATCAATTTCTTCACCGGAAAGATAATCCCCAACAGGGGGGCGTGGGTCGAGTTTGAGTTCGACATCAAGGGACAGGCCCATATCAGGATCGACAAAACGAGAAAAATCCCCATCACCACTTTCCTTCGCGCGATAGGTTTCGGCTTCGACCGCAAGGACAGGAGAGTGTTCCTCGAGGACAATTTCAAGGTGACGGACCCGACGCCTGAGAAACTGATCGGCTTCGTGGTCGCCGACGACATAGAGGACAAGGAAACCGGGAAGAAGATCAAAAAAGGAACGGTCATAACGAAAGACGTCTGCGACAAGATTCTAGCCATGGGGCTGAAGTCCCTCACTCTCACCGAAAACTGCCGGGACTTCTACATGGAAGACTCGATACTCAACGCGTTGGAAAAGGAAACGGTTCTGACGCGGGAGCAGGCGTTGCTGGACATATACAAAAAGCTGAGGCCCGGAGACATCCCGACGCTCGAGCACGCCGAGAGGCTGCTTGACAGCAGGTTCTTCCTGCCGGGCAAGTACGACCTGTCAGAAGTGGGCCGGTACAAAATCAACGAAAAACTGATGCTTGACGTGCATCCCAACAGGCTGGCTCTGACGAGGCAGGACTTCATCGAGAGCATCAGGTACATGCTGGCTCTGAGGTTGAAGGGCAAGAGGGACATCGCGCGGGAAAGATACTTCGAGGAAGTGCTCAGCGAGGGCGAACAGAAGTTCTTCGACCAGTTCATTGAATACTACAAGTGCGAGCCGAACGCCGACGACATCGACCATCTGGGGAACAGAAGGGTCAGGTGCGTCGGTGAATTGCTGCTGAACAGGTTGCGCGGCGCGCTCGGCATGATGGAAAAGACGATTCGCGACCGGATGATACAGTACGACTCGATGATAGCGACGCCGCAGTCGCTGATCAATCCGAGGCCGCTGATAGCGGCGATAAACGAGTTCTTCGGGAGTAGCCCGCTTTCGCAGTTCATGGATCAGACGAACCCGCTGTCGGCTCTGACGCACAAGAGGAAGTTGAGCGCGCTGGGGCCGGGCGGATTGACGAGAGAGCGCGCGGGCTTCGAGGTGAGGGACGTTCACTTCT
>JAKQBV010000293.1 GCA_029573925.1 bacterium | reverse complement strand
CGGAAATCGTCGACATTGAAATCGTTCCAAGCCTCTAGGGATGTAGGAGGACGAAAACCCTGCGTTACGCAAAGATCGTATATTTTTGTTCCGGGGAACGGAACATATTGATATATGAAAGGCGTGCGAATATTATGGTTTGCGCGCATGAGGGAGAATACAGTGTCTTGCGTTTGCATTATTTCTTCACGAGTTTCTCCGGGAAACCCGACCATGAAAGTACAATGAACAATAATATTAAACTCTCGAAGCCTTGAAATCTGTTCTACGATCATTTTCTTGTCGCCCGGTTTGTTAATCATATTCCGAATGCGGGGAGACCCTGACTCGACTCCTACGGCAATACGGCGGCATCCGCTGTCCATCATTAATCGCAGCATGTCGTCGGGCATACGTCGCAATGTGTCTATGTCAACTCCTTGGGATTGCCATGTTATGCCTAATGAGGCAAGTTCCGCCATTATTTCGTTAGCCCTCGCAAAGCTTACAAAAAAGTTGTCGTCCACAAACAGGATGTCGTTGATGCCGTGATCCAGCACGGTTTTTTTGATGCGTGAAATCACTACAGGCGCAGACATTGCGCGCCATGCGCTTTTGTTAAAAACTGTGTTATAACAAAAACCGCAACGCATTGGGCATCCGCGGCTGGTTTGGAAATTCATTGTTTTAGATCCTCTGAAAGATGGCAAATACTTTTCCACATTAATTAGCTCATATGGAAGCGGCGGCAGTTCATCCATTTTTAGAAATAATTGTTGTCCATGAGCTATAGCAATGTTTTTAGTCGTTAGAACTCCGGGAATACCATTTGTATCTCGATCTGTCGCCAAAGCGTCAACAAGATTGGAAAATGCCAGTTCGCCTTCTCCTACGACAATCATATCCACACAAGGATGATCCAATGATTGCCACGGCATGAGAGAAACGTGTATTCCGCCCCATACTATCGGGGCTTTAGTCAGTTCTCTAACCATCCGGCACATGGACAACGCTCCAACAATGCTAGGCCCCGTATATGTCGTAATGCCAACGCAAATTGTGTCTTTGCCGATTGCCCTCTTAAGATCATCACGCCAGCCTAGCCCATGCCTCTGGTCGATTATGCGGACATTGTATCGCTCATATATCTGCGAAGCCGCGCACAAAAGATTTAAAGGCATGTTAGGAGCGTCTCTGAAAAGCTCCCAATAGCCGCCGGCAGGATGTAGTAGAACGACTTCAGCGCGCGACATGACCGTCATAATCCGTTTGCGCATTCAAATGGCTGGGTATTCTTGTTTTCGGGTTAGTGAGTGAAATCGAATAAAAAAACTCGACTTGTTCGATAGGTATTGCGCCTTCCCGCCCTTTGAATGGCGCGATGAATTTGTTGTGAAATTTTTCATCAACAGACGCCATGCAGCGGTTTGTGATATCGTGGAAATATGGGACTTGTCTCATTTTATTCAGAATGTCGCGAAGCGGCGTGATAATAATATTGCCAAATGACACACATATGCCCGCACAAGGCGTGACATCTCCATAGGCGGACACATAAATGGATTCCCGGCCAGCAGCGCAACCGTATTTGAAATAGTTTCCTTCCCCCTCCCAGTGAATGAATTTATTTTTGAGCAATTCGTCGAAACGCTTGATATTTTCTTCAGATAAGCGTTCGTAAGGATGATCGATCCATCTGCCTGCCAGCATGGGATATACAAGCCACGTGTCGATTTTTCTCTTGTTCATAAATTGGGCTAAACGAAGAGTTTCTCCGCTTTCAAGCGATTTGTTTGTAGCTATGGTGACGACTATCACATGAATGCCGGCCTTTTGCGCAAGCTCAATCCCGTGGAGCGAGATATCGAACAAGCCGGGGTGGTTGTAAAACTGATCGTGCGATTCGCCGATTCCGTTAATGCTTACGTTAATCCAATCGATTCCAGCCGCTTTGAGAGACAGGATTTTTTCCGCCAGTAGAATGCCGTTTGTGTTCACGACGGGATATCCACCGCGCCTTTTGATAATCCGAATCAGGGGAATAGTGAGGTCTGATACTAATGGCTCGCCGCCTTGGAAAACAAAATTGATCGCGCCCATCTTAATGCATTCCTCTACCGCATGATTCCATTCATCTATATTGAGCGTTTTTCGAACGGATTCGTGAAACGGCACAGAATAACAGTGAGGGCATGTCGCGTTGCATGTCCATTCAGGCGCAATGTGGACGGTGCGAAGTGGAAGACCGCCGGAAAACAGTTTCAGATAATTGATAGCTACGCGCGCCGCAAGACGTTTCCTCTTAAGCAGATATTGAAATTTCGTTGAAATATTATCTATCATGGTTCGCATAATTATATATATCGGACGATATGGAAACAATACATTTCTAAAGTTTAAAGCATATTCTAATGAATGGCTCGAAACGGTGAATTTGATTGAATAATTCATTAGATGCTACTATTATGTCAGCATTAGAAACAATTCATCGTCAATAAGGCGATATGTGTTTGGTGGTTTAATGTGTTGAAAACGCTTTTAGTGAAGCCGAGTTCGCGCTCACGAATAGTTTCTCCGCCACTCGGACTTTTATATCTCTCTTCTAACCTGAAGGCAAATGCGACTGATGTCGAAACACGGTTGTTGGATATGCGAATTACGAGAGATGCGATGAAGGAATACGACAAGATCCTTCGCGAGTATCAACCGGACTTGATAGGCATATCCACGAATTACGGAGATTTACAGGTTGTGAATGAACTTGCAACCCATGCAAAGGCTGTGCTTAAAAAGACGCATGTTTGTTGCGGCGGGCCTTATGCAACTCATGCCCCATTGGATTTTGAGCGGGTTTCCTCTGTGGATTCGCTGATTCTTGGCGAAGGGGAGAACGCTTTTTGCTTTTGCGCCAGACGGATAACGTCACGAGAAAAATGCTTTTATCCGGGATTCGCACCGCGAACCGGCAGCGGATTTGCGATTCCAGACAGCAATGACATCATTTCGGATTTGGATGCCCAGCCTTTTCCAGACTGGGATTTGATTGACTTTGACTGTTATGCGCGATTCCCTCAAATGAGCGGTTATATTTCATCGCGACGATACATGACTTTGTTTACCTCCCGCGCCTGTCCTTACAACTGCATAAACTGCCACAGCATCTTCGGAAAGAAAGTGCGAATGAGATCGCCGGACAATGTGGTGAAGGAAATTGAGACTTTGAAATACAAACACAACGTCGAAGAGTTTCAGATCGTTGACGATATTTTTAATTTCAATAAAAACCGCGTTCTGGAGATTTGCCGATTGATTGAGAAAAAAAATCTCGATATCAGATTGTCGTTCCCAAACGGACTTCGCGGTGATCTTCTGGATGAGGACACCATTCTGGCTCTGAAGCGGGCAGGAGCTTACAGCATTACTGTCGCTTTTGAAACCGCGTCGGAAAGACTCCAAAAGCTTATTCAGAAGAATATTGACATTGAGCGCGTTTGCGATGCGGTGCGCATCAGCGCTCGCAACGGTTTGCTGACCCGCGCGTTTTTCATGCTCGGCTTTCCGACGGAAACGTTAGAAGAACTTATGTCAACGATAAGACTTTCGCTAAAGCTGCCCTTGCACGCGGTGTCTTATTTTGTTGTTATACCTTTTAAAGGGACTGTTTTGTATGATATGGCTCTAGCTGACGTGGGAGAAAAAATTGCGATATTGAAGCATCAGGATTATCTGACACAAGACGCTTATTACACGCTTTCAACTGGCTTGGACGTCAGGCGCATTCAGCGGATAGCATATTTGAAGTTTTACTTAAACCCCTTCAGGTTATACCGCCTATTCAAATTGATGCCGAACAAATGGATGTATATTCGACAGCTGAGTGCCAATTTACAGAATATATTGAATATCTAATTACAACTTTATATGGACAACGGTAAAATAAGTCTTGCAGATTTATGTGGCGATCAATTGCCAAGCTTCGTTTTTACTCCCACATAAACCGCAATGGCTTTTTTCAATACGGGAATCGGTTCTGGGCATAGAGCTTTGGAAATGGTTTCAAAATAAAAATGCGCGCCATAAGCGTCTGCGCAGCTTGAATTTTCAATATCGACAAATAGTGAGTTGTGGTTTTCCCATCCCCACAGATGCTTCATCATGGCAAGCCGAAAATCATTCCAAAAGCTCACGTGTTTTAAAGTGGTATGCAAGCCCGGAGTCGGAAGAAGGGCATCAATTATCACGATGCGCCCTCCGGGTTTTATTATGCGGAGCATTTCACAAAAAGCTTGTTTGGGATTCTCGAGTCCTCCGGCGCCAAAAACGCATAGCGCGGCGTCGAAACAATCATCTTGATATGCCTTCATATCTTTTGGCACATAGCCGGGTTTCATATTCATGGCGTCGGCTTTTTCTAGGAACACGCTATTTTCAAGTCCATAACGCCGCACACGCCGCTTGCCAGCATCCAACATTCTCTCATTGCTATCTATGCCTGTTATAGTTACATCAGCGCCTAAATATCTCCAAACTTTAATGTATTCAATCGCAGAATGTCCTTGTCCTGCGCATATGTCAATGACTCTATCGCCAGTTTCCACAGGACACAGCCAAGCCGCAGTCTGCCTCCATGATAAATCCCATCCGCGAAAGATCAACTTGTGTGTAAAATGATAGCATATGGCGCGTCTGGAATATATGTCATTTACGTGATTGGAGTTCATGGAGGTATTAGTCCTTGCGAAGCTATAGCTAATTAAGCGAGCGTTTGACGCTCATCCATAATGCTTCTGTAGTAATTCTATCGAGGTTCCAACGTCGTTGCAAATGACGATGGATATCGGCCAGCGTGTGAATATGATAGAAAAGCCGCGATATTTAAAAACAAATCAGCTTGAGTAGCATTCTGGCAATCATTCGTCTTGTTGTAATGACAGTCGCCGGAATGATTTTATGGCTTGAAGCAGAATTGCTAGATTATGGCTTTGAGCGTATTGGTTTATGACAATCAATTGGTTTAAGGTATAATAATTATGATATTATCCCAATGAACATTATTTTTAAAACAACAAATTGATTTTTAAACCGCAACTGTAAAAGTATTCTGGCATTCCACATCTTTTGTGTCGATTGAGAGTTTCGAGAATTTATATTAGGCAATGAACGCGGCCCATTCGCTTATTGCGCTTTACTAATAATTCCAGTAATTCCAGCCGCATGAAAATAAATGCAGTCCAACGCACTATCATGCACAAAATTTTTCCTGATTGCCACTAAAACTCAGATAGTGAAATTGCGTAATTTTGGACTGCGGCGATTAATCGCCGCTTTAGATAAGGCGATTCATCGCCTTTATTAAAAAGCGACTGAAGTCGCTTATATGAAAGCGACAATGAAT
>JAKQBV010000269.1 GCA_029573925.1 bacterium | reverse complement strand
CGCGTTCGGCCAGCGCCACGGTCAGGCTGAACCGGGACGCGTCGTTAGTCGTCATGTAGAAATTAGTGAAAAAAGCGCACGCGATGAAAACCGTCAGGAACACCTTGAGGCCGTTGCCGCGCGCCGCGTTTGCGTTCATATCAGACATACCGTAAGCCGCGCCGGGGCGGCTCATCTGTTGCTCTCGGCGATGAGCAGGTCGAGTTTTCTGAGGGCTGCGCCGGCGTCGATGCTTTCGGCAGCGGCGCGGATGCCGTCGTTGAAATCGCGCGCGCGGCCGGCCACTATCAGCGCGGCGGCGGCGTTCAACAGCACGATGTCCCTCTTCGCCCCCTTTGCGCCTTGCAGAATGTCGAGCACGATCTGAGCGTTCGCCGGAGCGTCTCCGCCCCTTATTGAGCGGGGAGCCGCCCGCTTCATGCCGAAGTCCTCCGGCTTGATCTCGTACGTCCTCACCCGCCCGGCCCGAAGCTCGGAGACCCGCGTCTCGCCGGTTATCGTTATCTCGTCGTAGCTGTGAGCGCCGTGAACCACCATCGCCGCGCGCGTCCCCAGATTCTTCAGCGCCCGCGCCAGCGTATCCGTCAGTTCAGGCTTATACACCCCCAGCGCCTGCACGTTCGCCCCTGCGGGATTCGTCAGCGGCCCCAACACGTTGAATATCGTCCTTACCCCTATCTCCCGCCTCGGCCCGATGGCATGCTTCATCGCGCTGTGAAACAACGGCGCGAACATGAACCCGATGCCCACCCGCTCGACGCAGTCCTTCACCCGCTCCGGCGGCAGATCGATGTTCACCCCGAGAGCCTGCACGACATCCGCGCTCCCGCACCTGCTGGACACCGACCTGTTGCCGTGTTTCGCCACCGTCACCCCCGCCCCCGCCGCCACGAACGCCGTCGCGGTTGACACGTTGAATGTATTCGTCCCGTCCCCGCCAGTGCCGCAGGTGTCGAGTATCGTTTCCTGATCTATATTGATGTCCTCGCGGTCGATATTCACCAGCGAAGTCCGCTTCACGTCGAGCCTAACGGCCTTTTCCCGCATCGCCTCCGCGCAGCCCGTAATCTCGTCGATAGTCTCGCCCTTCATCCGCAGGGCCGTTATCAAGCAAGCGATCTGCGCGGGCGTCGCCCCGCCGCTCATTATCTCCTCCATCGCCGCGCGCGCCTCCGCCCGCGTCAGATTCTTCCCTTCCACCGCCTTTTTTATGGCTTCCTTTATCATCGCTTTCAGCCCCCGCCCGGATTTTACCGAATTCTACAACAACCGGCTCCGAACATCCAACACAAAGGACTATTTATAAGGCCGGCGCGCGCCTCGCGGCCTGCCCCGCCTTCGCTCAATTCATCCCAAACAATTGAAATAATCAGTCTATTTTATTATCCTTTCTAGGCGCGCCGGGCGGCGCGAAAGCCGACAACACGGGATGGAACACAGGCGTGGCTCACATAAAATTCGACACTGACAAATGCAAAGGCTGCGGCGTCTGCGCCGACAACTGCCCCCAGAACCTCATTTCGATCGACGAAGAGCGTATGAACGCGCTGGGCTACCGCCCCGCCGTCTTCGTAGACCCGGAAGGTCTCTGCAAGGGCTGCAAAATCTGCGCGGAAATGTGCCCGGACATCTGCATCGAAGTGTACAAATAACGCGCGCGACGGAGTTGAACTATGGCGCTCACACTGACTAAAGGCAACGAGGCGATCGCCGAAGGCGCTATCCACGCCGGTTGCAGGTTCTATTTCGGATACCCCATCACTCCCCAGAACGATATCCCTGAATATCTCGCGAGAGAGATGCCGAAAATCGGCGGCACTTTCATTCAAGCCGAAAGCGAGATCGCGTCCATCAACATGGTGCTCGGCGCGGCGGCGGCGGGCGCGCGCGTCATGACTTCCTCCTCCGGCCCCGGCGTCTCCCTCATGCAGGAAGGCATCTCCTATCTGGCCGGCTCCGAGCTTCCCGCGCTCGTCGTCTATATCTCCCGCATCGGCCCCGGCCTCGGCGGCATCGCCCCCACTCAGGGCGACTACAAACAGGTCACTTCAGGCGGCGGCCACGGCGACTACTACACCATCGTTCTCGCCCCGGCTTCCGTTCAGGAGATGTTCTCCCTCACCATCAAGGCGTTCGAGCTGGCGGATAAATACCGCAACCCGGCGGTCCTCCTGTGCGACGCCATCCTCGGCCAAATGAAAGAGCCGGTCGAGATCGGCCCCCGCCCCGACTTCAAAGACATCTCCCTGCCGGACAAACCTTGGGCGCTCAACGGCAACGCGGGCCGCAAATCCAACCTCATCAAGTCCCTCTACCTCGGCGACGGAGAGATGGAAGTCCAGAACTGGATGCTGTTTGACAAATATAAGAAAATGAAACAGGAAGACACATATTTCGATACGACGGACGTGGACGACGCGGAGCTTCTGGTGGTCGCGTTCGGCTCCTGCTCCCGGATGGCGCAGACGGGCATAGACATGGCGCGCGAGCAGGGCATGAAAGTCGGAATGCTCCGCCCGATCTCGCTGTTCCCGTTCCCTGAGAAAGCGGTGGCGGAACTTTCAGCCCGCATCCCGAAAGTCCTCGTCGTCGAGATGAACACCGGGCAGATGTACAAGGACGTGAAAGTGAATCTGGACCGCGCGGCGGACATCCATCTGTACGCCCGGCCCGGCGGCGGACTGCCCACCCCGGACGATGTGCTCGAAGAAATCAAGAAAATTTACTGACGCGGCCCAAAAAGATTGGACGGCTGATATGAGCGAAATCATTACCCCGGCGACGGAACCGAAAAAAATTATGGGGCGGCCCAGATGCCTCAACGATGTCACGTTCCACTTCTGCCCCGGATGCAACCACGGCAACGTCCACAAGATGATTGGCGAAGCCATAGACGAATACGGCATTCAGGACAGGACGATAGGAGTGGCGGGCGTCGGCTGCGGCGTGTTCCTCTATAACTATGTGGATGTGGATGTGTTGGAGGCCCCGCACGGCCGCGCCTGCGCCGAAGCCACCGGAATAAACCGCGTCCACCCGGACAAAATCATCTTCACCTATCAGGGCGACGGCGATCTGGCCGCCATCGGACTGGCCGAGACCGTCCACACCGCCAACAGGGGCGAGAATATCACCGTCATATTCGTCAACAACACGGTGTACGGAATGACCGGCGGGCAGATGGCCCCCACCACTTTGCTCGGCCAGAAGTCCACAACGTCCCCATACGGACGCGAGTTCATGGGCGACGGCTATCCGATAAAGATGTGCGAGATGCTCGCCACGCTCGAAGGAACCGCCTTCGTCGCCCGCGTCGCCTGCGACACCCCGAAGAACTTAATGGCCGCCAAAAAAGCCATCAAAAAAGCTTTCAAGATGCAGATCGACCAGATGGGATTTTCCTTCGTCGAAATCCTGTCCGCCTGCCCCACCAACTGGGGCATGACCCCGAAACAGGCTTACAAGAGGGTCGCCGCCGAGATGATCCCCTATTTCCCTCTCGGCGTCTTCAAGGAAAGAACCACGGCCGACTACATGTGAGCCGTCCGCACAGGAGAAAAGAGCGATGTACTACGATGTGATGATGGCTGGATTCGGCGGTCAGGGAATTCTCATGATCGGAGATCTGCTGGCCCTAACCGCGATGAACGAAGGCCGCCACACGACATGGATGCCGTCCTACGGAGTCGAGATGCGCGGCGGCACAGCCAACTGCACCGTCGTTATCTCCGACAAACGCATCGGCTCCCCCATCACCGCCCGCCCGCACTCGGCAGTCATCATGTCAAAACCAGCTCTTGAAAAATTCGCGCCTCGCGTCCGCCCCGGCGGCGTATTGGTCGCCAACGCCTCTTTCATGAAACCCGAAGACGCGGGCCGCGACGACCTCCAGTCCGTCTTCATCCCAGCCGTCGATCTGGCCACCGAACTCGGAAACGAGCGCACCGCCAGCATGATCGCCCTCGGAGCCTACATCGAGAAAACAGGCGTCGTCACGCTCGAAGACGCAGTCGCCGCACTCGATTCCACTCTGCCCGAAAAAAGAAAAAAACTCCTTCCCATAAACGTCGCCGCCCTCGAACGGGGACGCGACTTCGTCCGCAACGGAAAATAACGCCCCCCAACCCGGAGCGTGCGGATTGAACAGCGACAGAATTGAAATCCTCAACGATTCGCCCGTCGCCCCCGGCCCGGTCGTCTACTGGATGAGCCGCGACCAGCGCGCCGCCGACAACTGGGCTTTGCTCCGCGCTCAGGAAATCGCGCTCGAAACTCGCTCCCCCCTCGCCGTCGCATTCTGCCTCGTCCCATCCTTCCTCGGCGCCTCGCCCGCGCATTTTTCTTTCATGCTGGACGGCCTCCGCGAGACCGAGGCCGATCTTCAAAAAAAATCCATCCCCTTCTTCCTGCTGCGCGGCGAGCCGGAAACCGCGCTGCCCGCCTTCCTCGCTAAATGCGGCGCCCGCGCCCTCGTCGCCGACTTCGACCCGCTCAAAATTAAGCGCCGCTGGAAATCGCTCGTCGCCAGAAATATCAACTTCCGATTCGAGGAAGTCGACGCCCACAACATTGTTCCCTGCCGCGCCGCGTCCCCAAAACTGGAATTCGCCGCGCGCACGATAAGGCCGAAAATCAACCGCCTGCGGGACGGCTTTCTTACGGATTTTCCGGCGTTGAAGAAGCACCCCTTCGCTTGGAACAAACCCGCGCCGCGCAACGAGTGGCCCCCCGCTCCGTCCGGCGGCGCAAAACCCTCCCGCCCCGCCCCCGGTTGCAAAGCGGCAAATAAAACCCTCCGCGACTTCATCTCTCGCAGGCTCGACAGCTACGACGCCGACCGCAACAACCCCAACATCGACGGACAGTCCGGCCTCTCTCCCTACATCCATTTCGGACAACTCTCCGCCCAGCGCGCCGCGCTCGATGTCCGCGCATCAGGCTCCCCCGGCTCATCCCCTTTCCTCGAAGAACTCATCGTCCGCCGCGAGCTTGCCGACAACTTCTGCTTCTATAACGATAACTACGACTCCTTCGACGGATTCCACGCGTGGGCCAAAAAAACTCTCGACGAACATAGAGCGGATAAAAGAGATTACATATATTCGAGAGACGATCTGGAAGCCGCTGAAACTCATGACACGCTATGGAATGCCGCCCAGCGGCAGATGGCCGCCGAGGGCAAGATGCACGGATTCATGCGCATGTACTGGTGCAAGAAAATCCTCGAATGGACCCCTTCCCCGGAAGAAGCCATGAGCTGCGCCATCTACCTCAATGATAAATACGAGCTTGACGGGCGCGACCCGAACGGATACGCGGGCATCGCTTGGAGCATCGGCGGCGCGCACGACCGCGCTTGGGGCGAACGCCCCGTATTCGGCAAAATCAGATACATGAGCCACAACGGCTGCAAATCCAAATTCAACGTCAACGAATACATCCGCAATCATCAATAACCGCGCCTCCGGCGGCCAAAGAGAAACTTTTGAAAAAGTTTCTCTTTGGAATTTCTTCAAAACGTTTCAATGGTCGTCGGGAGAGAATCGCTGCCGCGCTTATCTGCCGACGCCCTCATGTAAAATCACTTAGAAACAGATGCCACTGAGATGCCCCCGGCGGTTCAAGGAAACTTTGAAAAGTTTCCTTGAAAATCCTTCAAACTTTTCAATGCGCTACGGGACGCGACGCTGACGCGCCGCGCCCCGTCGCTCCTGTGAAAATCATTTATGAATAAGATTCCGCGCAAAACCGTCTGGATTCACAGCGCGTTCGAATTGTAGGGGCGATTCGCTGAATCGCCCTTTTGCCCGCCCTGTCAACCGGGCGACCCGACGGGTCGCCCCTACGAAGATATTTCCCGATTCTCAGCGGTATTCGGAGCACAGGCATTCTCATGAAAGTACAATTCAGATATCTTTTCACATGAGCGCGGCGGAGCGGAGGCGCGAACGCGCCCGCTCCGCCGCGCGCAAGGAAACGTTTTGAAAGGGATTTTAAGGGAAAACTTTTTCAAAAGTTTTCCCTTAACCTCAACAACGGGCGACCGCAAGGGTCGCCCCTACTGGCATGCCTCCCTATCAGGGCGGGGCAACCCCGCCCCTGCTGGTATGGGTTCGCGA
>JAKQBV010000266.1 GCA_029573925.1 bacterium | reverse complement strand
AACCCTGTCCGCCGCGCGAAGGAACTCGGCGGAGAAGGCATATCCATAACAGGCCATCACGAATTGCTGTTGCCGATGATTTACTGGGCGCTGCGCTCCGAAGAAGAATAGGAAAATATAAATGAACGAGAATAGATTTCGGACATTGAGTTCGACCGAAGCCGCCGTAGTTATCGACGGCGTGAAGAAAGAAATATCCAGAGTCATAGTGGGACAGGAAGCTGTCGTCGAGGAAACGCTTACGGCTCTTTTCGCGGGCGGACACGTCCTATTAGTCGGAGTTCCCGGTCTGGCAAAAACTTTGCTTGTAAAAACCATCGCTGACATCCTAGACCTTCATTTCAACCGGATACAGTTCACGCCTGACCTGATGCCTATGGACATCACCGGAACCGACATACTCCGCGAAAACTCCGACGGCGGCAGGGAGTTCGCGTTCATCAAAGGCCCGATTTTTGCCAATATGATTCTTGCAGATGAAATCAACAGGACTCCTCCAAAGACGCAATCAGCGTTGCTGCAGGCGATGCAGGAGCATGCGGTCACTGCGGGGGGGCGCACCTTCTGCTTGGAGCCTCCGTTCTTCGTTCTCGCCACTCAGAACCCGATTGAGCAGGAGGGAACATATCCTTTGCCGGAAGCGCAACTCGACAGGTTTATGTTCAACGTTAAAATTGACTATCCCTCTTCTGAAGATGAAATCAAAATAGCAAAAGATACCACAACCTGCGAGCAGCCTCAAGCCAAGCGGGTTGTTTCAAAGGAAAGCATAATCGCGATTCAGAGGCAGACTCGACTTATGCCTGCGGCCGATAACGTGGTCAGACACGCTGTCGCATTGGCGAGGGCGACGCGGCCTAACGAGCTTGAATCCGCGGATTTTATTAAAAAATGGGTGGCATGGGGCGCCGGCCCTCGCGCTTCACAATATCTGATTCTTGGAGCTAAATCCCGCGCTTTCCTAAGAGGAGCCAACGCGGCGACTATCGAGGACGTCCGCTCTCTTGCGCTTCCGACTCTCCGTCATCGCGTGATCCCAAATTTCAGCGCCGAAGCTGAAGGCGTTTCGTCAGACATGATAATTCGGGATATTCTGGAACGCATAAAACCTGATTCCGGAAAAATCTGACACGCATTTCAACCCGATTTTTCAAAGCCTGAATTCAGCCGCGACGAAAGTGTGATCCGACGGTTTCTCTTTTGATCTCGGAGCGGTGTCTATCCATGAAGCCACGCATTGTTCCGCAAGAAGGCGCGTTGCGTATATGTGGTCTATTCTCCATCCGAGGTTTCTGCTCAAGCCGCCTCTGAGCCTGTAATCCCAGAAACTGTAATGCCCCGGCTCAGGATTCAAAGCGCGAAAAACATCAACGAAGCCCCATGCCGCAATATCTTTAAGCGACGCTCTCTCGTCAGGGTGAAATCCCGCACCGCCTTCAAATTCGTCAGGCGCGTACACGTCGATAGGCTCCGGCGCTATATTGATGTCTCCCATCCACAAAAGCGGCTCGTCGGGATGAAAGTTGTTCTCGAAATATTTTTTCAGTCTTGCAAGCCATTCGAGCTTGTATCTGAACTTGTCGGAACCCGGCTCGAAACCCTGAGGTACATACGTGTTGACAACCGGTATGCCGCAAATAGTCGCGCGAATAAGGCGAGCCTGCTCAGGCGATTCTGCGTCGTCTCCAAAACCTTTTCCGATATCCGACATTTCATGCCTGCTCACTATTGCTACGCCATTGTAACTTTTCTGTCCGTGGAAAGCGCAGTCGTAGCCCGCATCGTCGAAAGCGGCGACGGGGAAATCGTGGTCTTGCGCCTTGGTCTCCTGAAGACACAACGCATCAGGATTGTGCGCGTACAGCCAGTCAAGTATTATCCCCAGCCTTGATCGAACCGAGTTGCAATTAAATGTGGCGATTAGAAGTTTTTTCATAACATATTATATCCTCAATTTGTAAACTTCTCATACAGTATAATATGTCAAATATGGCAGGGCTGTTGACAATTCATCATAATACTATGTAATATTTTCCAGTATTTCTCCGAATCTCTGCGGCCTAAAGCAGAAAAGCCAAGGGCGCAGGGACGATAGGGCGAGATAGGAAACCGTTTCGCCTCCCGTGTTTGGAAAGGAGAGAGGTATTCTGTTGAGACGCGCATATCCCCAAAAAGCTCTCTTTGATGAGTTTTTACTCAAAGATAAAAAATTGTCTTCATCATTTGGTCGTTTTTGCGCATTTTTTTATCCGCGATATGTAAATAATAACATAGCGCTTCGCATAGATTTCAATACTACCAGACAAAATGGAGGTTATGAGAACATGAGAATGATTTGTAAGAAGCTGGCTTTAACTGCTGTCGCATTTGTTCTTTTAGCGGCAGGAACCTGTTTTGCCCAAGAAACGCAAATTGCGTCAGCGTCCGATTCGGGTGTCTACAATCTGGGTGAAATCCTCATTCACACACAGGCGGACGCGGAAAAAACGATGACTTCAGTGGTGGAAGTGACCGCCGAAGAAATCGAAAAAACCGGAGCGAAGACAGTTGCTGAAGCTCTCGACTACACGCCGGGAATACGTTTCTCAATCGGAGGTCGAAAGAATGAAGGCAACGTTTTCCTAAGAGGTTTCAGGCAAGACAGATTTTTGGTTATGCTCAACGGCATTCCGATCGGCGCCCCATATTTTAGAGAAGTCGATCTTGCGATGATGCCCATAGACGAAGTCTCGAAACTGGTTGTCACCAAAGGCGTCTCCTCTCCATTATACGGAGCGAACGCCATGGCCGGCGTGTTGAATATCGTCACGAAAAAACCCGTGGAGGGCGTTTCGGGGAACGTCGCTTTCGCTTTTGGACAGAACGACGAGATGGCTCCTTCCGCCAGATATTCATCAAACAACGGCAAATGGTATTATTCGGTGATGGCGAAACAGCATGAGTCAGACGGGTATGAAATCTCAAGCGAATTTACTCCTACCCATCCGACGGCAGAAGATGGCGGACTGAGGAGCCAAAGCGATTTTAGCAGGACGGAATTCACCACGATGATAGGCAAATTCAACTCTAAAAGAGAGTACGCTTTCAACATCAATTATGTCGATTCAGAAAGAGGCACTCCTCCCCCCTCGAATTCCACATCGGGCTACAAGAATCGCTTCACTGAATGGAAAAAATGGACTATCGATTTCAGCGGCGAGCAGAAAGTATCCGACGATGTAATGTTCCGGGAAAAGCTATATTTCCACAAATATGACAACACATTGACGGGCTACACAGGGTTGGATTATGCGACGATAGCGACGGCTTCCGGCCTCACGGCGGACTACCCGGATATCAGCACGTATGATGATTACACGTTCGGCATGAGAATTCTAATGGACGCGTTTCTTAATGACGCGACTTTGCTTAAGACGGGTTTGAATTTCAACCGCGAAAGACACCAAGCGGAGTCCTCTCCCGGTGTTGTTCGGGACGATTTCAAGACGGATAACTATTCTCTCGCGGTCGAAGTCGAGCGCGAAGTGTCTCAACGTTTAACGGTCACAAGCGGAATTGGGTACGACATTCACAACCAAGTCTCAGGCGTGGAGAGAAAATACGGAACCGTAGACGAACTGGTAGTGGTGGAAACCGCCGGCAAAATGGGCGCTTTTAACCCCACGGTAGGATTTGTCTATGACGCCGACGACAACACGACTCTGCACGCGTCGATGGGCAGAAAAACAAGATTCCCCACTCAGCGCGAACTCTACACCGGCGGCGGCATCGAAGTTCATGCGGATGCCGTCAACAACCGCTCGACTTCTTACGGCAATCAGGAACTCGAACCTGAAAAGAACATGATGTTCGAGGCTGGTTATGAAGGGCGCTTCGGCAAGAACTTCGTCCTCGGCGCGGTCTATTTCTACAACAAGACCAGAGATTACATCAATTGCGAAAACACCGGCTCAGTGAACAACCAAGGCAGGCCGGTATGCATGTACATGAACGAACAGGCCATGTCTTCAAGAGGCGGGGAGTTCTCGCTAAGCTCCAAGTACAAAGACAAATTCTCATGGACATTGGCGCACACTCACACCATTGCCGAACTTACATCCGCTCCTGACACTCAAATGTCATACATCCCCAAAGGCAAGACGGACCTTCAAACTGAAAGAGATTTCGACGGAGTGACATTGAACGTTAATGCCTCGTATCTCACAACTTCAGTTGACAGCTCCAATAACGTGATCAAACCGTATTTCCTCATGAACGTCGGCGTAAGAGGGGAAATTCCGAGCCTGAACATGAGTTGGAAGGCGACAGTCGATAACGTGTTTGACAAGCTGTACTGGGAAGAACCCGGATATCCGCTTGCCGGTCGCACGATGAGAGGACAACTGCAGTATAACTTCTAATACAAGCAACGGGCGCTATTTGAAGGATTTGATTGGCACAAAGCAGAATGTATATGTGTTAAAAAGCTCACTCTATAGCTCCTTGGAAAAAGCCGCTTCCTATTGAGGAAGCGGCTCTTTTTCCTTTCATCAGAATATGAAGACGGCGATCAAGCTATTGAAAGGCTAAAGAATGATTGACATATCTATTCTCTCTTTGCTCTGGCTGTCTCAGGTTTTGTATCTGGCCACAATAATTATTGCTTTGTTCAACGGAGCCAAAAGCAAGCCGGATACGACATCCCGTTATGTGTTCGCTTTAGCTTTGTTTTCTAACATAGCTATGTTGTCTGTCATGATTATTTCAGATAGATATCCCACACAGTATGAGTACATGAATTCATTAACCAAGTCTTTTTTCATCGCTTTAATCGCTTTTATCGGCTTCAAAAAGCACAAGTCAAACATGCCGACTGTGATATCGCTGGCAGTCGCTCTCTTCTTTTCATTATCCAGCATGCACATGACTATGAGTTTAGAGTTGGGAAAAGGAATGCCTCACGGTTTTGAACTTTATATCGTCATGTTTTTTCAACTGATATCGCTCTCGATGGGTTATTTCGGATACTGTTTCGCGCTTTCAGCCAGCTATCTGATGGGATATGAAAACGAAGGCAAAGCGTCATTGCGCGCGAACGGCGCGATATGCAAGGCGGCTCTTTGCGGTTTTATCTTTTTCACATTTTCGCAGTTGTTCGGGTCCGTATGGTCTCTGACAGGCGGATGGGGCGATGTTTGGGTATGGGGTTCCTCTCATATATATTCAGCGATGGTTTGGATATTTTACGCCGGAATGCTCCACGTTCCGGCGGCTGAAGGTTTGCCGAAGAAAACTTTGCCTGTATTAGGCGTTGTCGGTTTCGCCGCGATACTTTTTTACATGTTTTATTCAGAATATTCGATTCTTCCTGTATATAAAGTTATGAAGACGGCATGGATAATGCTGACAGCGGGGACCGTATGAAGAGAAAAGAAAAAGATATCGCGTCGATTTTAAAAGAAGCATGGGGCGTTTTAGGCTCAATGAAGCTGTTTTGCATTGTATCCCTGATGATTTCCGCATGGTTTTTTGCGCTGATTCTGATTTATCCGAAAATCATGTATCTGATTTCAGAAATGAATGAGGATGTGCTAATCAAATGGTTCTTGTCGTCGAACGGCATAGAAACGGCTCCGATTAAGGGATGGCTCTTCGTATTGTTCATTTTGATGGTTGTCTTATCGGCGAACTTGATTGTTTGTCTCATAAATGAT
>JAKQBV010000257.1 GCA_029573925.1 bacterium | reverse complement strand
TCCCTGAAAAAGAGTTTTATTCAGAACTCAGGCGGCAAGAAACATGAAGCATCGTGGCGTCAGCGGTTTGGCTAGCGGCGTTGTTATCCGCCCAAAGGCAAGAATCAAGCAATGAAGGCTGCGACATAGGCGCGCAAAAAGAATCTCCCGGAGGAGTTTCCTGATGTTTTGCCCTGCTCCGCAGAGGATGGGGTTGATCTTGTCGCCTTCGGTTCCGGCTAGTTGATTTCTGCCGAGTTGTCCGTCGTTTTTCATGTGGCCGATGATTGGTTCTATGGCGGCTCGCCGTCGCTTCCAGCGCCATCGCCACGGCTTTTCTTTTTTCTTCATTCCGACTACATGCACTGTGGCAGGGCCTTCGTAGTCGTGGCCTCGGTAGCCGCGATCCACGAGGATGTCTCCGATTAGCTTTTTGCCTGTTATTTTTTCCGCGCTCTCGACGCTCCGCGCCAGCGTGTGGGCGTCGTAGGGATTTCCGGGCAGCGCTTTGACGCCGATGACGAAACTTTCTTTCGATGTCGTGACTATGCCGACTTTTACGCCGAATTCGTATTTCTTGTGCGATTTGCCTTTGCTTATGCACTCCACTTCCGGGGCGTGAATGCTGTAGAGCTTGTTTTTGCTTTTGCGCTGTTGCTCCAGAAGCCGCCGCGCCATCGCCAGAGCCTCGGCGAACGCCTCTTGTTTCTCTGTGTCGCCTTGTATCTTGCGCTCTATGTCGCGCGCCACGCGGCCCAGATAGTTCTTCAACTTCTTAATTTCTTTTCGCGCCCGATTCATCTGTCGCGCGTGCGAGTATCGCGACGCCATCAGCAACGCATTCCTTGATAGCCTCTCGTAGCTCTGCCGCAACGGCACGCCGTGCTCGGCGGCCATCGCCGTCAGCTTTTCTCTCATCGCGTGGTAGAGCCGCGAGTCGGTTGGATAGCAGACGGCTTTCTCCTGCACCGTCGTGTCCACTATCACCCGATTGAAGCTTTTTGGCTTTATCACTCCCTGCTTAAGCCCCGCCTCCACTGTGGCCGCCAACATCTGTTCGGCTCCAGCTTCGCCGACTTTTTTTCGCCAGCGCGTCATGCTCGACGGATCGATTGGAACCTTGTGCTCGAAATATTTCATCCCGCAGAAATACTGCCAGTACGGGTTCTCAACCCATCGCGCCACCGTGTCCTCATCGCTCAGATTGAACGTGTGCTTCAGGTAATGAAGCCCCACCATCAGCCGCGTCGCTATCGCCGGACGCCCGAAATTCTGACAATACAGCGGGTCGAATTCCTTGTCGAACTGCTCCCATGGAATCTGTCTGCTCAGTCGCACAAGCGGATGCTCCAGACTCACTAAGTCTTCCAGTTCAACGCTAAACATATTCGACTGCTTTTCTGTCTCTTGCGGCGGCCTTTTCGGGATCATAAATCACCAGCTTTCGGGGCTTTTACTTCTCTTTCTTGCAATTCTATTTTGGATGCTTTTTGGTGTAAACCCTTTTACAACGATTCTTTTACACTTTTTCAGGGAGGACTA
>JAKQBV010000229.1 GCA_029573925.1 bacterium | reverse complement strand
ATGGTGCCTAAAGGCGCGGCTCTTGGAGACATGATTGAGTTCTACGAGGAGAAATAATGTCGGAATCAACGAATAACTGGCATAGACACACTTTCACCGCGCTGGTTGCGAACCGCCCCGGCGTGCTTGCGAGAGTCGCCTCTCTGTTCAGCAGGCGCGGCTTCAACATCGACAGCCTTGCGGTCAGCGCTACTCAGGACCCCGACCTCTCTCGCATAAGCATCGTCGTGAGCGGCGACGACAGAATTCTTGAACAGGTTTCCAAGCAGCTTAACAAGCTCATAGACGTGGTTCGCGTGAGCGATCTGACAAGAGTCGAAACCGTTGAAAGAGAGCTTGTTCTGATAAAAGTAGCCGCAGGCCCTTCGCAACGTCAGGAAGTGTTGTCCATAATCAGCGTGTTTCGCGCTCAGGTTGTGGATGTAGGCGAAAAAAGCATGATTATCGAAGTCATCGGCCAACAGGAAAAACTCGACGCCATCGAACGGCTCCTGAAGCGTTATAGCATCTTGGAAATCGTCAGAACAGGCAAAGTCGTTCTCGTAAGAGGAGAGAAGACCACCTGATTGTTCTGCGCGTCGTATGCGATCTTAAATTGCGCGTGTTTCAATTGTTCTAAGCTCCCTGTTATAATACCCCATGATATTCGGCAATACGGAGGACGATATGAAATGTCCCAGATGTGACGCGCCTTTGAAAGAGGTTCTGACACGGAACTCCGTTTTAGTTGATGTCTGTCCTAACGGGCACGGCGTGTGGCTGGACGGCGGCGAGATATTTTTCTTTGTCAGAAACCCCAAGAAAATTCAGGAATTGATAAACAAAGGTTTGACCGGCAGATTGGCTCCCGGAATAAAATGCCTCAGATGCGCGGACAAGGTTATGAACAACGGAAGGTTCGACAACAAAAGTCCCGCGTTGGATTTTTGCCCGGACTGCCAAGGCATGTGGCTCGACCGCTTGGAACTTCACGCGTTAAACGCTTCGCTCGGCTCGAATCTTGATCCGTACACCGACATAATGGAAGACTATGCTCAGGCGGCGGAGCGCGAAAAAACGACAAAATCTTCGTCCGCGTCAAGAATCGCTTCAGGAGCGGCGGTCGGAGCGCGCAAATTGCTGGCGCCGCTTCCTAATCTTGCTTTAAGCTCGTCCATCGTGTTGTTTTCCTTATATGGCATGCTGTTCGCTGCTCTTGTTATTGTCACATTATTGACCGGCGCAAATATACATGCGGCTGTTTTATTTGCTGTCGCCGCGATTTTTCTACAATATCTCATTTCGCCATTCATAATGGACATCCTGTTAAGGTGGATCCAATCTCTCGACTGGGTCGCCCCGGAACAACTGCCGGTTTATCTAAGGGACTTCATAGAAAAAGTCGTAAAAAACAATAACATGAAATATCCGAGGATAGGGATTATTCGAGACGGAGCACCTAACGCCTTCACATACGGCCACACTCCTAACAACGCGCGGATTGTGATGACCCAAGGGCTTCTAGACATTCTGAATGAAAAAGAAGTTGAGGCTGTGGTGGCCCACGAACTGGGTCACGCCAAGCATTGGGACATCCTTGTAATGACTATGGCAGGCGTTGTTCCCGTCGTTCTCTATTATATTTACAGGCTCGCCTTGGAAATCTCGACCAGAGGGAGAAACCGCAAGGGCGGACAACTGATCATCGTTGCCTTCGTGGCATATCTTCTGTATGTCATCAGTCAGTATGTCGCGTTATATCTATCGCGTGTCAGAGAATACTATGCCGACAGATTCAGCGGAGAGGCCACAGGTTCGCCGGACGAATTGGCGATAGCTCTTGTGAAAGTCGCGTATGGTTTAGCGGGCCAAGCGACGGACAACGATGTCGATAAAAAATCGAACCGAAGGCCCGCGTTGGAGTCGGCAAAAGCGTTCGGGATATTTGATCCCTCCGCCGCCAGAGGATTGGCCGCCGCAAGTTTGAAAGGCAGTTCAATGGACGTCGATTCAGCTTGCAACGCCATGCAGTGGGACCTTTGGAATCCTTGGGCTTTATACTACGAAATACATTCGACTCACCCTTTGCCAGCAAAAAGGATAAACGCTCTGGGGCAGCAGTCCCGGGCATACGGTCAGACCCCGACAATACAGTTCAATAAAAAAAGGCCGGAAAGTTTCTGGGATGAGTTTGCGGTTGACTTGGCAGTAATGGCCGCTCCTGTCGCAGGCGCCGCGCTAGGCGCTTTATTGGGCTTTTTTGTGAGCGCTGCGATTATTCCGGGCATGGTTCTATTAGGTTTAGGCATAGGTTACGCCATTAATCTGGCGTTTTCATATCGCTCAAGCGGCTTTGCTCCGATGAACGTCTCAACATTGCTGAAAAAAATCAAAGTCAGTTCAGTCAGGCCTGTTCCCGTGTCGTTAAAAGGCGAGATAATCGGCAGAGGCGTTCCCGGCTTGATATATTCCGAAGATATCGTGCTTCGCGATGAAACAGGGTATATATTCTTGGATTACAGGCAACCGTTGCGCATCATCGAGCTGCTTTTCGGGCTTTTTAGAACAGACCGCTTCATCGGAAAGAATGTGGAAGTTACCGGCTGGTATAGACGCGCTCCGGTTCCTTATATTGAAATTAGAAACATGCGAATTGGAAACGACACTCACACTTGCTATGTATATCACGTAAAAATCGCCTTGTCTATATTGCTTTTTGCTGCCGGGATAATTGCTATTGCTGGAGGATTCGCAATATGAACGCCTCGAACCGGGGATGGGAAGACGACTGTTTTCAAAGGAATGGAAAAAAGACATTTATGCGCTTTACCCGGCGGCAATGACTATATTATAATAGGAGCGCTTCAAGCCCGGCGGAGCGGATAGCATATTTTTGAATCTAATCGGCAGGCCGGGACATTGTTTCAACCAAAGAAGGCGGGCGTGACAATATGACTAAGAGAAGCACCGTTGCGGCGCTGTTATTTGCAGTTTTTGCGGCGATTGCGGCAAGTTCCTCCGCTTTATGCGCTTTCGACGCCGCGTTGCTTAATAATCAGGGCGTGGAATTCTATGACAGAGGAAACTATGCCGCTGCTATAGACAAATTTGAATCAGCGATAGCCATCGACCCTGTTAATCAGGACTTGCACCTTAATTTAGGCTACGCGTGTCAGGCCGCCGGAAACCATAAAAAAGCTTCAGAAGCATTCAAAAACGCTCTCCTTATAGAACCGACGAACCTTGACGCTCATAATAGCTTGGGCGTGAGCCTGTATCATGCGGGCGAGATCGAGCGCGCTGTGGCTGAGTGGACATTCGTGCTGACTATGGACGCCGGGCATGTCGCCGCGGCAGCCAATCTCGGCATGGCTCGGAATCCTGACCGCGCGGACGCGATTCTTAAAGAAACCAAGGAAGCTCTCGCCTCGACTGTTAGCGCGTCCTCCGATGAAAGGTCTCTGGCAAAAGCGTTCGAACAGGGCAAATCGCTTTTTTCGCGAGGCGATTTCCGCGAATCCGAGAAAATGATGGCCGGAATTATCGCCGTCAAGCCGACTTCAAAATTCTCATACTATTACCTCGGCATGAGCCAAGCCTACGTTCAGAAAAACGAAGAAGCTATGGGAAATCTTAGGGAATATTTGATTCTCGAGTCGTATCCGCCTGAAAGCTCTCTAGCTTATGAGAGAGCTATGGCCACTTTCAAAGACCTGCGAGCGGGAAAGACGATAAATCCCAAAGCTGCGCAACTTCAAATGCGCGCAGCAGACGCTTTTAGCAAGGGGAAAACCGCTTATAATGCCGGAGATTTTTTCAGAGCGATTCATTTCCTGAATGAGGCCTATACTTTAAGACCCGATTCTTATGACACTAATTACTATCTCGGCCTTGCGTACCGCGAAGTGGCCGACCGCCAGAGAGCTGTTTTTCATCTCACCAAGTGCATGCTCGCAGGGCCGGAATACCGCAGCAGGGATGAAGCGGCCAAAATAGCTGAGATAGTTAAGAAGTTGACCAAATAACCCTTATTATCGTCTTTTTCAATTTTTCGGAATGAAGTTTCTTATAGCGGCGATATCATCATCATCTACGGCTTTGAGAATGAACAAAGATGCCGCGTATACAGTCGCGCTAGCGCACGCAAAAACAATCAACTCAATCAAACTTCCGACCATGTGTCTAAAAGCTATGATGAAAAAGAAGTTGATTATTGCAGCGACCATCGGCCTCAAAAAAGCCGCGCTCGCAATTTCTCTAAATCCGACGTCCGATAATCTGCAACCGTAAATAAAGACAGGAATAGCGATGGTCGCCGCTCCGGCGGCATACGCCGCCGCCGCTCCGGCTATCCCCAGAGGCTTCGTCAGCATGATACAAAGGGCGACGCTGACGATTCCGCCGATCATTGTGGCGTTTGACATGAGTTTAA
Organism: bacterium; assembly: GCA_029573925.1. Lineage (GTDB taxonomy): Bacteria > UBP15 > UBA6099 > UBA6099 > UBA6099 > UBA6099. The sequence goes on along the minus strand of JAKQBV010000229.1, from coordinate 14,138 downwards.
TTTTTCCCGCGCCCACAAGAATCATGGACTGAACCGCAATGATGCCTTGAAGGAATACCCCGGCAACCAGCGGAATCATGGCGGCGGAGCCATGAAGCGCAAATTCCGGCCCCATCCAGAGATTTAACGTAAGCTCAGGCGCCGCGGCTAAAAAAACGGCGGGTGGAATAGAACACATTAAAAGATATTTCGTTCCTCGTATCGAAAGCATTTTCAATCTCTGCTTGTCGCCAAGCGACATAAGCTCGCTGGCCGCAGGCATCGTTACCGGAGCGACGATAATGGATATCCTATATATCCAGCTTGTAAGCAAAAAAGGAGCCGCATAGTACGAAACCCGCTCGACTCCGAGAAACAATCCGATTATGAGCTTGTCCACATTGTTTAAAAGTATCGACGACAATTTTGCGATCGTAGAATAGCAACCGAATGACAACAATATGCGAAAGGACGCTTGGTCAAACAGCGGAGTAAAACTTGTTTTGCCACGCATAAGCGTTCTTGCGACAAGAAGAAACACAATCATCGAAAATGTTGAAGAGGCCACATAACACCATGCAACGGATGATAATGAATAACCGTAATGCAGAAGAAGCACGATTCCTAAAGTTTGAATAATATATGCTGATGTTCTGATAGCCGAAAGCAGATCAAATCGTTGTTTTGCTTGCGGAATAGCCGAGAAAACGGCTGAAGACATGTTTATAAAAAACATCAGCGAGCATATCCTGAGCGCTGCTGTGGCATCCGTTAGGTTTTGCGAGTCTAAACGAAATATTGATACGATGACAGGCGCGGCTATGAACAGACACGCGGCTCCGGCGGCCCCCGCCGCCAGATTTAACAGTAGAGCCGTTCCTATAAGCGAGTTTTCTTCCAGCCCTTTATTTGAATCATTCTTCTTTTCAGATAGATACTTAATAATCGCGGTTCCCAAGCCCATATCGAGAATCGTGAAGTAACCGGCTATTGTCAAAGCCAGCGTTAACACTCCAAAACTTGAAGCTCCGAGTCGATGAACTATAAACGGCATAGCCGCAAATGTGACAAGCATGGTAAACGCGGAGCCGAGCAAGTTGAAAAGAGCGTTTTTGGATATCTTCTTCGAATAGCTGATTTGGCGCGTATCTTCTAATTCGTCCATGTCTCTTTCATCTCAATCTGGCTTTATTTTTGCTGTGACCCGAACACACTTTTTTCCGCGCTTTCATCCCATTTATTTTTCGTCTTTCCTGCGAAAGCGTGAATTCATTTTGTCCCGCTTTTTTTGATTATTCTCTATAAAATCTGTGATATTGAAAGTCTTATTGCTTGCGCCGACGTGAAGATACGACAGTGAAGGCGATCACCTCAGTTTTCGTTTTAAAAAATCAAGCATAATATCCCAAGCTCGAGCGCTTAGCGATATCTCTTTGCCACTCCTTCTATTGGGGTCCATGAAAAACAAAAAACCGTGCTCAGCGTCTGGTATTATATGAAACTCATATTCCCTGCCTTTATTATCAAGCGCCGCCGCAAGCTCCTTTCCTTGAGATATGGGCACGATGGAATCTTTTTCTCCGTACATAAGAAGCATCGGCGCTCTAAAAAGATGCGCGTCGAGAGCGGGAGCGCGTCGGCGGAAAGCTTCAGGCTTGTCCTCCGGCCCTGAACCGTACACCTTAATTGAAAGCTCGTCGGAAACGTCAAAACCATTTTCGACAAGATATGTATACCATGTGTATGTGTCGGTCACCCCGTATGCGCAAACGGCCGCCGCGATCGAATTGTCTCTTTGAGCCGCAAGAAGGGTGATTATGCCTCCATGGCTTGTGCCGGCCATGCCGATTCTAGTCGAATCGACGTATGACAATCCGCGCAGCAGCTTAACAGCGGCAAGCGCGTCGTCAACCTCCCCGGCGGCAACCTCGATTTCTCCTTCGGAACCGTCCTCGCCTCGATAGCTGGGCGCGAATACGACATATCCTTCTTTTGCGAGTTGTTTGCTTCTAGTCACAAAAGCTGAAGGGATTCCGCTCACTCCTCCATGATTGAACACGACAGCAGGGAGAGGGGAGGTTCCCTGTTTTGCCGTCATAGGAGCAAAAAGTTTGCCTTTAACTTTCAGCCCGTCGCTGCAATAAACGATATCATGCGATTCGATTCCGGATTCCGCGCCGTTTCCGAGAGGTTTAATCTCAAGAATCTCGTCGTTGACGCACTGAGGCGAAAGGACTTTTTTCTTGACGCTCAGCCTAGACTGGGTTTCATTCGCGCTGAGCGATGTTGCTGAAAATGCAAAATACGATATTAAAACAAAGACCGCAAATAAAAAAAATGGCAAACGATAAATACGAAATGGTTTATTCATTTTATCCCGCGTAGAGAGTCAGAGACCTCGGCCGTCAGCGAGATTGCTCGTTCGGCGGTTTCAATCGGCAAAGAGCCGACCCCGCAGCTTGGAGTTATCATCGCTTGCTCAAGAAGGCGGTCTCTAGGAATGCCATGTTTTTCAAGAGATTCGATGCCCTCGTTGAATTTAGCTATTATGGAATCGCGCGTCTCGCCTTCAACCTTCATGGAAGTCGGAACGACTCCCCAAGCTATAACGCCGCCACGTTCGATGAATTCGCTGATTTCTTTGGGATAAAGGGATATCGAAGAGCCAAATTCAAAAGCGTCGAAATTGATGATCTGCGTCTTGGTTTTTGCGATAAGCCCCCAGTCGCTGTTGCCGCAAATGTGAATTCCCGGAACACCGCCGGCGTCGATGATAGCTTCAAACACTTCATCGAGCTTCTCCGCCACTTCTTCTGGGCGCAAAGCGACGGCTGCCGAACCTATGGATTGCAAATACGGCTCGTCGAGAAATATGATCACCCTCGTATTGATTTCTTTCAACTTCATTATCTGCCATTCCGACTTCCTTGCCATGCACTTCACAACGCAGTCTTTCAAATGGTCGTTATGAAAGGAAGCGCGCTTGTTTTCATCCGCCACAGTCAAGCCCCACGTAACCGGCCCTACGGTGTGTCCCTTGACCGCCCAGTGGTCGGCGCTTCTAATTTCGGCGTCGTTCAGAAATCCGTATAGTCCTTCAGCGTATTCATTTGAGATTGCGAAGAAAGAAGTGTCGCCTGATAAATATTTCTCATAGAATTTCTCGACTCTTTCGAGCAGTCCGTCGCCAGATTGAATCCTTATAGTTCTGGCCTCAGTGTCAACGGTCACGCCCGGAAGACCTTCGCTGTATTGCGGGCACATGCTCTCGTAGTAACTGAAATTTGGAAGCTGAGGCCATACGGGAACATCGCTAAGATGCTCCTTTATGCATTTCATGGCCGCCGCGGCGATCGAGTGCGGAAAACTTCCTATTGCCGTCGCTCTGCATTCTGGTTTAAACATGTCGGCTCCAATCAAACTGCAAATATTCTCATCCCATAATTATTATGAACAAAGAACATCGAGGTTGACATTAATCGAGAAAAAAATAATCATCTCGATAACAGCTAGACGCCGAGTTCTTCTTTGGTGAATAACGGCTCGTAGTCGAACCCGGCGGCGGCGATATTCTCCGCTCCGCCTTCCTGACGGTCGATAACGCCGATGATTTTCGTTACCACCGCGCCTTCCGAGACGAGCCTTTTTGCGGCTCTTATGCACTGAGTGGCGGTAGTAATTATGTCTTCAATAAGAAATATATGGTCGCCCTGTTCGAGTATGCCTTCGATGGGCCTCTTTGTGCCGTAATCTTTTTGATCTTTTTTCACAATCACATAAGGGATGCCGGTTTTTAGAGAAACGGCGGCTGCTATGGGCACAGCGCCAAGTTCCGGCCCGGCCAGTCTGTTGACTCCCGGAGGAACTCGTTTCGCTATTTCCTCGGCAACAGCGCCTAAAAGTTCGGGATGCGTTGAAAACCGGTATTTGTCCAGATAGTAATTGCTTCGCTTTCCTGAGCTTAGTATGAAATTGCCTGTTAAATAACATGCTTCTTTTACTTTTGCGGCAAGTTGCGACTTATCCATAAAACCCTCCATAAGGTGTTTTTTCATCCATGTCAAACAGGTTCGGTCTGGCTCAATATTTTCGCGGCGCGTTCCTTGATTGCATCGAAATCCTTTTCGAAATTCTTTTTGAACGACTCGAAAATCATGTTCTCGGCGATTGGGCCGAGCATGGGAACCTTCACATTAAGAGTTATTTCAAGCGTCCGCCTCGAACGCGGGCAATTTCCAGCGGCGATTTCCTCGTAGCGGGTCTTTCCTCTCGCGTCTAGAAAGCTCGCGTAATTTGCGGGAGTCACTCTCCATTCATGCAAATTGGTATCCTTATGCCACGTGCTGTGTTCTGTCCATTTAAGCATTTCCGGAGACACATATTTGCGGAATCTCTCAGGAATGTGGCTTGACGCGGAAGATTCCCGTTCGACAAAAATCACCTTGTCGTCTTCTCTCCGGTGAATCTCGTCCGCGCTTTTGAGATCAGGGATTTTGTCTTTTTCCAGCCATCTTGCTTCTCTGGCAGAAAGGACGACTTTAAGCGGCGCATTAAACTCCTGCACAATTGTTTTCTTCATTTGCTCATACCTTATCTGCGAGCCGCTGACGCGCGGCGGATAACATGTAGGATACTTGAACATGATATTTATCGCAAGAAATCCGAAGAGAAGGAATCATTAGCTGATAAATGCCGCCGTCAGCTTTCACGGCAGATAATGGCATGATTGTCTTCAACGTCGCAACAGAAAGTCGCGCGCCTTTGATTGTTTTCGATTCTCAGCTTGTTTCCTTCGATGTTTAAAATTACTTGGGGATAGATCATATCCAGTGCCTTAATATATCTTGTTCCAGACAATCCGAATCGCGAATTAAAGCAGTTGACCTCTTCATAACAAGCTGTTTTTTCTTTTTCAAGTCGTTTCAGTTTTCTTGTTAGTTCAGCGGCGGATTGAATAAGCTTTTTTTCAGGATTCCTCTTGTCTATGCGTTTCTTTATCCTTTCGATTTCTGCCGACAGTTTTTTAACTTCTGATTCGATAGAATTCTTTTTTCTGTTCAATGTGATCCGCACAGGCGCATTTGTTTCACTGTCCAGCATTTCGAGCGTCAGGAAAGTTTTTGTGTGAGAGTCCGAACCGAGAGACACCGCTTCAATGGCGTTCTGGGCGGAAAGGTTGCCGCCGATAATGCAGCCTTTAGACCCGACGGCTTTTATGCTCCCGCCAGCTTTGATATTGGACAGCATTATTGCTTCTTGTGTTGACACATCGCCGCCCGCATCGACGGTCGCCTGGTTTATATATTTAGCGGTGATGTTTCCTGCCGCTTTCAACACGGCCTTATTCTGTCCTTGCACCCCCAGCCGTATTGAAATATCTCCATTTCTAGATTCCACAGAGGAGCCTTCTACGCCGTCATTAATGAAAATATTCGAGTCGGCCGATACGCTGAAACCTTCTCGAACGGAGCCTCTTATTGTTACCAGTCCGGCAAAATCGATATTCCCGCATGAATAATCAACATCTCCCGGCACAACATAAACGGTGTTGACATTGACTCTATCGGCGCGCATAAAAACATTGCCGTCTGCGGCGGCTGATAATTCCAGTCCGTTTTCTGAAACTACGACATTGTCTCCGGGAAGCATTAAGACATCATTGCCGGATGGGGCATCAATAATATTTCCTCTGACATCTTTACCGGGCGATCCCGGACTTGCTTCTGATTTGACGGCTAAAACATCTCCGGTTTTAACGTTTGTTATGCCGTCGAGGTTCTTGAAATCGACTCGCCCTGATTCAATGGCTTTCGGCGTGATCGTTTTTTCGATATCGAATCTATACTCAATCCGGGCATCCTCGCCCGGCGTCGGTTTTGTTCCTTTCGCGATCACAGCGAGTTGTCCGAACAATTGATTTTCAACAAGATGCCTTGCCGTAATCATGTCTATGCCTTCGACGATGTTCTCCGCAGCAAGAGCTTCCTCAATATCCGCCAAAGCAATATGCGTTTTCTCATCTATCGCGCTCAATAGGAGATAAGCCGTCATCTTGTCGTTAGAAACGATGACCTTCGCTCTGCCGCTGAATGGGTTAGAAGCGTCTGCCACCTTAACCCATTTGCCCGGAAATTGGCATAGTTTCTTCTTAAGCGAAGCATAATCGCCGATCTTCAATCCGAGGTCTTTGATAGTAGCTTCGAGCAGATTAAACGCTTCTGAATCCAGATTAACGGAAGGAGCAACTCGGAACAATGCGTCGAAAACGGCAAATTTTATTGAAAAGCAATTGAAAAGAAGAAGAGAATCATCTAATGAATCCAGTTCGTCGATAACAAGCGGAATCTTTGGCTGAGCGTCCGGAGCATTGTCTTGTTTCGATGCGGCTTTTTCGAGTTGATCCGAGGCAATCGAACTGTTGTCGCTTGATTCGATTTGTGTCTTTAGCGGCTTGGATGAATCGGTTCCGCTGAATTCCGGCATAGGATGGCCGGAGATTAAGTTGTCGAATTCGACCGTCGATTTCGGAATGTCGGCGCGCATAGCCGAGCGTTCAATTGATACGCCTATCAGGCGGAGCAGTTCTTCGTCCGTTTCATCTACGATACTGTCATTTTTTGCTCGTTTGCCTATCCATTCTTCAACATCCGAATATCGGAATTTGACTTCACCGGCCAAACGGAACGCTGGCAACCCTTGATTTCGGACAGCGAAAGAAAGCCCGGCAGAGTCTAAACCCAACAATTCCATCGTCTGAACAACATCAAGAATAATCTTTTTCATTGAACCCGTCATCCGATTAGTTTACTGATTATATATCAAATAACAGCGTTGTAACAGTGAAATATCCAATATGCATGAAATTGAAGATAGTCTAGGATATTAGTAATTCGTTTGCGGCGTGTTGAAAAAATTATTGTTATGATAAAATAACGTTGTAAAAAACAGCCCCGGATGGGAGCGTCATGATTGATTTATTGAAAAAGAGATGGTTTCAATTGATGGCGGCGCTGGTATTCTTATCAGCGTTTTTTGTGATTTATTGGATGACGAGCCGTGAACCGGTGGAAAGAACTCCGAACGTCGTCGCGGATGTCGCCGGAGTAAAAATCAGCGATCTTCAGTTCCAGACCGCTATCAACAGAAGGCTTGTAAGACAGCTTACTACTCAAGGAAAATTGTCCGCCGCAGACAAACAGGATATCATGCTGTCGGTCTTTCTATCGATGGTGAAAGACACGATGTTGAAAAAATTTGCGGAAGAAGAGGGAGTAAAGGTAGGGCCGGCAGATATTAAGGCGAAGAAGGAGCAGATTTATCGCATGCTCGGACAGCCCGCTGGAGAAGAGATCAAAGATTACGAACCCGGTTCCGGCGACGGCAAAAGAGAGCTTGCTCCTGAAGACAAATACACTCATTTGTGGTCTGTAATGGGATTCAGGTCGGAAGAAGAATTTCTCAAAGAAATCGAAGTCGAAATACTAGAAGACAAGCTTTCAAGGAAGTTGTATCCGGAAGACAGCTACACTGTTAGCGACGAAGAAATTGAAAAATACATGCCTCGAATGGAAGTGAGGCAGATTCTTCTCACTTATGACACCGCCTCGGACACTGAGATAAACTTCGCGAAAAGAAAAACGTTAGACCGCGCTCAGGACATATATCGGCAGCTCAAAGCTGGCACGAGTTTCGAGGCGCTTGCGAAGCAATACAGCCATGATTTTTCAAATTCGCCCGGAGGCGGATATATAGGCTACATCAATGAAAGGTCCGTGGTTCCTAGATACTGGGATGTCGTGTCCCGAATGAAAGAAGGAGAAATATCAGAGCCGTTCGAGACCGAGTTCGGCCTTCATATCGTTCAGGTTCTTGATATCAGACCGGAAGGCGATCCTCTTTTTGATCAGATGCGAGCAATAACAAAAGTCATGGTTTTGACTCAAAAAAGAAAGACGGACTTTGTCGCATGGTTCAACAGGAAATTCAGGGAATATGAAGAAAAGGATATGATAACCGTATATCATCCGGTTATTCTCGCCAACAGACTCAGAGTGATGGGGAAGACAGATGAATCGATAGAGCAATACCGAAAAGCAATCGAAACTGACAAAGAGGGAGCGCCATATTACCACATTGATATCGGGAGAATGTACGCTCAGCAGAAGAAATACACCGAGGCTCTGAGGGAATTAAGAATCGCGACCGAGTCGGCCCCGACCGACCCGCAGCTTTTCTTCCAGATGGGCTTGGCATACATGGAAGCCGGCGAGCATGAAAAGGCTCTATCGGAGTTCCAAAAGGCTTCAAGCCTGTCATCTCTGGATTATCTGCTCCACGCGAAGCTTCAGAGGATTTACGCGGCTCTGGGAATGCTTGAATTGGCGGACAGAGAGCAGAAGTTGTATGTAAAAGCTATCGAATTGATTGGGGCTTCTAGAGGCGCGCCGTCTCCCGGCGCTGTTATGATGACGCCGGAGTATAAATGGCCGGGCGGGGCTTCCGGCGGAGCTTCGGTTCGCGAAGATTCTCCCATGAGAGAAATCGAGAGAATGAACAGAGAAACTTCCCCATCATCGACTCAAGGAAATGGCTCGAGATAAACTGCAAAGGATAAACGTTGCTTTTTTTATGAAAATAATTGTTTTCTCCGACATTCACGGCAACATCGACGCTCTTGAATCGTTCTTAGAGTTGATCGACGGCATGGAATACGAGAGGGTATACAATCTCGGCGATACTGTGGGATACGGAGCCGGACCGAACGAATGCGTAGATATGGTTCGCAAGCGCAACATATCGTCAGTCACAGGGAATCACGATGATGTAATTGTGGGCAGGCGCGATCCCGGTCGTTTCAATCCGGACGCTCGAAGGGCTATTCTTTGGACAAGAAACGAGTTGAGGGAGGAAAACAAGGACTGGTTGCGCGGCCTTAACGACTTTATTTGGATGGATTCGTCATTAGGGAAAGCCTTGCTTGTTCACGGCAGTCCGGTGAATAAAGATGAATATGTGGTATCCGCGTCCAATGCGGAAAAAGCTTTTATTTCGATGGATGAGCAGGATATTCTTATTTGTTTCGTAGGACACACTCATAAAGCTTGTCTGTGGACTCAAGGGATAGACGGTTCTCCGGTGTTCAAACCGCAGGCTGAGTGCGACGGAGATGTAAAGTTGGAACCAACTATGAAGGTGATAGTCAATGTAGGCAGCATAGGACAGCCAAGAGACGGCACGCCGGACGGGTGTTTCGTCGTGTGGGATGACGTCAGGCACACTATGCGTTTTCACAGGTTCTCTTATCCGGTTGAGCGCGCTCAAACGCGCATGAAGGACGCCGGACTGCCCGGTTTTATAATTGAAAGACTGGGCGGAGGGTTTTAATCGGATTAGACTTATCATTATCGTTGACGGAGGAATTCTTTGAAATGAAATCAAACAGCGCTAAAAAAATTGTTTTTATGCTTGCATCGCTTTTAGTCATTGCCGGATGCGCGCAGCCCAAACCCACAACGCCGATACCCGGCGCTGAAGACCTTCCTCCAGATAAAATCGTCGACAGATTATTTTCTTCTTTCGCGTTCGATGACATCGCCGGCGCGGAGAAATACTTCTCGACAAGGATTCCCCAAAAATTGGCTATTGATTTCATTTCTGATTTCAACGCCTCAAAGAGGGTGGGCAGGTTTAAAACTTTCCTTGTTAACGATTCGGGCAAAGAGGCGGAAGTTAAAGTGATATATAACTTTTCCGCAATGAACGCTGAAACCGGGATGTTTGAGACGAAAAAACAAGTGGACACGAGGCACATAAAGCTTCTGAAGGAATCCGATTACTGGAAGATTTCGAGCATGGGAATCGAAGAATTCGATCAGGCTGTTGAGAAGCACATGTTTATGGAATGTCTCGGAGCCGTTCTTGACGCGGTTGTGGCTCAGGAAAAATACAGAAGGGGACACGACGCGTATAGCGGAACCATAGGTTCGCTGGTTCCTCTTGTGTCGTTTGACGACGCGAAATGCGCGGACATGAGGGTGTCAAACGCCGACGCATCCGGATATCTTATCGAAGCCGTCACGCGAAACAGCAAACCGTGCGACATAGTCGCCGACACAGACAGTTATTCTCCCGCGACTTATGAAGAATGTCTTATGGCGGAATGATATGACGATGCCAGCAGTGGCAGACTGCCGAGCATTCCTGCGTCAGGGTTTTCGGACTGAAGAGCGCATCGCATAATGATAGTTGTTATACAATGAAAAATCCGATCGGAAATGAACAAGAAGGAGTCGCGGCCCCGGCGGCTCCGGCTTACGAGCCTCTTGTAGTTATCGAGGGCGTAATAGATCACATTGTTTTCCAAAATCCAGATAATGGCTATTCAGTCGTGAAATTCGCGTCTTTGGACGGCAGCCAAAAATTCGTCGCGGTCGGAACTCTGCCCGGAGTCACGGACAGCATGGCAGTGAGACTGACGGGACGCTGGACTACGCATCAGAAATTCGGAAATCAATTCAGCGTGACAAGTTTCGAAGCGGACCTGCCTCGAAGCAAAGTCGGAATCATTAAATACCTGACTTCATTCATATCCGGCGTTGGGCCTGTGATGGCCAAGCGCATCGCGGACAAGTTCGGCGAAGACACGGTTGAAATAATTGACAATGATCCTAAAAAACTTTTGGAAGTCGAAGGCATAGGACGCTCCAAGCTGAAATCCATCGTTAAATCATGGGAGGAACACAACAGAATCAGATCAATAATGATGTTTCTCCAATCGCATAATATCGGGCCGGGCGTCGCAATGAAGATATTTAACACATACGGCGACCGCTCTATAGATGTTCTTAGAAAAAATCCTTATCTTCTGGCTTCGCAGATTTTCGGCATCGGTTTCAAGACCGCTGATCGAATAGCGATGAATCTGGGTATGGACAAGGAATCTCCCGTGCGTCTGCGGGCGGGGATTGCCTACACCCTGCAGAAAGCCGCGGATGAAGGCCATGTCTATCTCCCGGCGGACGAGCTATTGAAAGACGCGAGCGAAATGCTCGAATGCGAATTGGCCAAAGCTGAAAAGGCTCTGGCGAAACTGTTGGAAAAAGAGGAGGAAGTAGTCTCTGAGGGAGACAGAATATATCTGCCGCACTTGAGGCGCGCCGAGATAACCGTAGCCGAAAGATTGTCGGCGATAATCAACGCGCCCGCAGGCCGTCTTTTCAAATTATCAAGAAGCGATATCGAAATAGATCAAGCGCAGCGCGCTTTAGGGATCAAGCTTTCCAAGCAGCAATTGAGCGTTATAGAAGTGATGTCCGGTAAAAAAGCGGTGATTCTGACCGGAGGCCCCGGCACTGGAAAAACGGTTTCAATACGCATCATTATGAGATTGTTCGAGAACAGCGGATACGTCACTATGCTTGCCGCTCCCACTGGCAGAGCCGCAAAAAGAATGACCGAGGCCACCGGAAAACAGGCCAAGACCATCCACAGACTTCTCGAATACAATCCTGTCGGAAATCATTTTTTCAGAGACGAAAACAATCCGTTGGAATGCGATTTTCTTATCGTGGACGAGATGAGCATGGTGGATATAATTCTGATGGCGCATCTTGTAAGGGCGCTGAGCGACAACGCCCGCGTTTTATTTGTCGGCGACGCAGACCAGCTTCCGTCAGTAGGCCCCGGGAACGTGCTACGCGATATGATTGAGTCGAATGTTCTGCCTTCGGTGCGGCTGGACACCATATACAGACAGGATTCCGACAGCGGCATTATTCCTAACGCCCATCTGGTCAACAAAGGAGAAATGCCCAGCCTGAAGAACTATCAGGACGGAGATTTCTTCTTTTTCAAAAAGGACGATCCCGAAGAAGCTCTGGAAACGCTGGTCAGCATCTGCGCGGAGCGGCTTCCCAATAGATTCGGACTAGACCCGATAAAAGACATCCAAGTGATATCTCCGATGCACAGAGGCGTTCTAGGCGTGTCTAACCTGAACGAAGTTCTCCAATGCCGTCTGAACCCCGGAAGAGATTTTACGTGCGGCTCCCAGCAATTCAGAATCGGCGACCGTGTGATGCAAATAAAGAACAACTATGAAAAAGAAGTCTTCAACGGGGATGTCGGATTCGTGCGGACCGTGGATTTGCGGGAAGGCTCTCTGACAATTGAGTATCCCGAAATGTCGGTGAGCTACACTTTCAAAGAAACCGACCAGTTGATATTGGCCTACGCGATAACCGTTCACAAAAGCCAAGGAAGCGAGTATCCGGTGGTGGTTATGCCGGTTTCCACTCTTCATTACACGATGTTGCAAAGGAATTTAATTTATACCGCGATTACCAGAGCAGGAAAGGTTGTCGCTCTTGTGGGGTCTATCAAGGCTATTGCAATAGCTGTCAAAAACAATAAAATTGAAGAGCGACACACGTCTTTGAAAGAGCGTCTTGCGTCAACTGCCGGGAATTGAGCCAGCCGACGGACGCAGGCATAAGGAGGCGTTTATGATTGACAATAAACTCTTAGAGATTCTTGCTTGTCCTGTGTGCAAAACATCTATCGAATACGACGAAGCGAATCAGAAGATTATATGCAAAAACTGCGGAAGAAAGTATCCTGTGAGAGACGGAATCCCTGACATGTTGGTTGAGAGCAGCGAAAGATGAATTCGTAATCGCCGCGCGGGAAGGCATCCGGATGAATGTGAACAGGTTCAAGAAGATCGTAGCGTCGATGGCCGGCAAAAAAATTCTAGCCATCGGCGATCTTATGCTTGACGAGTATGTGTTCGGGGAGACATCCCGGATATCCCGCGAGGCTCCTGTCCTTATACTGAAATGGAGAGGACGAAACGTAGGTTTCGGTGGAGCTTCAAACGCGGTTGCAAATATAGCCGCGTTCGGCGGCGCGCCGGTTCCTGTCGGTTGCGTCGGCGATGATTTGAATGGAGGGGATTTGCTCTCTCTTTTCAGTTCGAAGGGGATAGACACAAGAGGCGTTGTTGTGCAACCCGGCTCCGCCACAGTATGCAAAACCCGCATTCAGGCCGGAGGCATGCACACTGTCAAACAGCAAATTGTCAGAATCGACCGCGAACCGACTGTCCCGCCGGACCCTAAAAGAATTATACGAGCGGCAAACGAGGCTCTGTCAGGCGGGGTGGATGGAATTCTTGTTTCGGACTACGGTTGCGGAGTCTTGTCTGAAAAAGTCATTCGGTTCATAAACCGCATCGCAAAATCAAACGCCTCTATGCCTGTCGCGATAGACTCAAGGTATCAGATTCAAAAATATAGGAACGCCGCTCTTGCAGCTCCGAACGAGGAAGAAGCCGGCGTTCATAAAGGCTATTGCGCCGACGATTTGAAAAAAATTGAGATTGCCGGAGAGGGGCTTCGAGCAAAAATGAAAGCGACGGCTCTTCTCATCACGAGGGGGAATCAAGGCATTTCTCTTTTTGAGAATGGGAAACAGCCTAAACATATCCCGGTGTTCGGTTCGAGCGTGGCTGTTGACACAACCGGCGCGGGAGACACAGTTGTGACCTCCGCGTTGCTATCTCTCTGCGCCGGAGCGTCTTTCATCGAGGCGGCTCAGATCGCAAACAGGGCGGGCGGGATCGTGGTCATGAAACAAGGAGCCGCAACAGTTTCTCCCGATGAGCTTATGGAGACTTTGCAATGCCGACTTTAAACTCTGAAAGCATAATAAGAGAAAAAATAAAACCGATCAAAGAGCTTGAACGGATTGTCGCCGAAGCAAGGGCCGAGCGCAAAACTGTGGCGCTCGCGAACGGTTGTTTCGATCTGCTACATGTCGGCCATGTCAGATATCTCAAAGGGGCTAAAGAGCGTGCCGATGTTCTTGTCGTTGGAATCAACAGCGATTCAAGCGTCAGGGCTTTGAAGGGGCCGGAACGACCTTACATAAATGAACGAGACAGACTCACCATGATCGCAGCAATCGAATATGTCGACTATGTGACGGTATTCGATTCTCCTACTGTGGATTCGATTCTTCTGCGACTCAAGCCCGATTTTCACGCCAAAGGAACAGACTATACCGAGGAGACTGTTCCCGAAAAGGACATTGTTGCTTCATACGGCGGGAAAGTGATTATTACCGGCGATCCAAAAGAGCATTCTTCGACAAATGTGATA
>JAKQBV010000249.1 GCA_029573925.1 bacterium | reverse complement strand
TTGCGGCGGCCTTTTCGGGATCATAAATCACCAGCTTTCGGGGCTTTTACTTCTCTTTCTTGCAATTCTATTTTGGATGCTTTTTGGTGTAAACCCTTTTACAACGATTCTTTTACACTTTTTCAGGGAGGACTAATTATTAGGCGAGCAATCAATTAAGAAGGTGTGTTTTATGCCGGTTAATAGAAACAGAACAAACAAATGGAAAGAAGACATTGAGAAGTCGGTAGATTATTATAATGACTGGTTTATAAATTTTGCGCCTAAAGCTTTTCGAGAAACACGCGTGAAGACCACGGAAGATGTTGCTAGAACTTTAAGTATCACAGACAATCTAAGAAGCATAAAACCAGAAATATTGATTAACAATCCTTGTATTTTACCCACCCTTCGGATGACAACATGTCCGCCATTGGCAAGGGACAGACTGATTGGCTTGGCTGACGCAAATAAGAATCTAGTAGAACGGATGGAAAAAAATAATAGAACACCGGCTAAGCTTGATAGAGCGAAATTGGAGGCGGAACTTAAGAAAATTTGTTCAATATTAGAGAAATTGACTGATAAGGATATTTTTAGCTGGCTTGACAAAGGTATTCACCCATCTTCGACGGATGTTCAAAGAGCGGCTTCAGTTATTGCGGATCGTCTTTGCGGCGCAACTGCTGACCCGATAATTCGGAACGCTCAAGAAGCGCGCCAATTAAGAGCAATTGGAGAATGGCTAGATTCTCGTGGCTACACATATATACCCTCTGGAAACGGAGCTAGATTCAATGAAATGTCTCCTGCAACATATTGTTTTAGACTGAACATCCCAACTGTTAGTAGAAACAAAGGAAAAACAGTTAATGTGCCTGTAGATGTTGTAGTAATGCCAAAGGATTCAAAGCTTGGAGATATGCCGTTTTTAATTGAAGCAAAATCTGCAGGCGATTATACGAATGTAAATAAGCGGCGCAAAGAAGAAGCAAAAAAAATCGACCAATTGAAAAAAACATATGGGACAAAAATCAGATATGTATTGTATTTATGCGGTTATTTTGATTCAGGATACTTGGGATACGAAGCAGCAGAAGGCATAGATTGGATATGGGAACACAGGACTGATGATTTTGCAAAGTTCGGGTTGCGAAGATATGGACCGACTAAAATTAGTTGAGCATGAACGACTAATACTACAGAAGAGACTTGACTCTGCCAAAATTCAGGATGAAAGAAACAGACTTGGCCAGTTTGCTACGCCTCCAGAGCTTGCATTAGAGGTGTTGAAGGAAGCGAGAATTCATCTCCGAAAAGGAACAGATGTGAGATTTATAGATCCCGCATTTGGGACTGGTTCTTTTTGTTCTGCATTTCTTCGCGTGTTTTCAGAAAACACAATCAACGTGATTAAGGGGTATGAGATAGACCCACATTATGGCGTCCCAGCATCTGAATTATGGAGCGACTACCCGGTTGATCTTCATGTTTCAGATTTCACACTTGCAATTCCACCAACCACAGAAGAGAACAAGTTCGACCTTATTATTTGCAATCCGCCTTATGTTCGTCATCATCACATATCAAATGGCAACAAGACAAGGTTGCGGTCGATCTCTGAAGAATCCGGTGGTTTTAGAATCAGCGGGCTTGCCGGTCTCTACTGCTATTTTATTTCACTTTCATTTGGTTGGATGAAAAAGAATGGGATTGCCGGATGGTTGATACCAAGCGAGTTCATGGATGTGAATTATGGAAAATCATTGAAAGAGTACCTTATAAACAAAGTGACATTGATCAGAATACATCGTTTCGAGCCGAATAATGTTCAGTTTCAAGATGCGATGGTATCATCTGCCGTTGTATGGTTTAAGAAGACGGAACCATCTTCAAATCATTCCGTAGAATTCACGTTGGGTGGAACGCTTGCCAATCCAAAATTAACTAGCAGAATTCCCGCCTCAGTTTTAAGAGATGAGTCCAAATGGACTCGATTTCCAGTGTCAAGCACGACAAGAATAGTGAAAGAACATAGGCTAGGAGACTTTTTTTCCATAAAGAGAGGAATAGCGACAGGCGACAACCATTTTTTTATTATGACGAGGGATCAATTGATATCTTGGGGTCTTTCAACGGAATATTTTAAACCAATACTTCCAAGTCCTAGACATCTTATCAACAATGAAATCAGATCAGACGAAAGAGGATATCCAATCATTGAACCACAATTGTTTTTATTAAGTTGCAATATGCCTGAACAAGAAGTTCAGGAAAATCACCCCAATTTATGGCGATACTTGCAATCAGGCAAACCCGATGTGGCTAGCCGATATCTTTGTAGTCATCGATCTCCATGGTATTCGCAAGAAGAACGACCGCCATCTCCATTTTTGTGTACTTATATGTGTCGTCAAGGCAGAGAAAAGGATAGGCCATTTCGGTTTATTCTTAATCATTCACAGGCAATAGCCGCTAATGTCTATTTGCTTTTATACCCAAAACGTGAACTATCAAAAGCGATATCGAACAATCCTCGACTTGTTCGCGCTATTTGGAATGCATTGAATTCTATAAGCATTGAAATGTTGTTGGAAGAGGGGCGGGTATACGGCGGAGGGTTACACAAGCTTGAACCCAAAGAACTTTCCAACGTATCAGCAAACACTGTAGCTGATGTCCTTAAAGGATTTGTTCAGTTTCAACCCCGCCAACTAGGCATTTTCTAAAGTCAATTAGTCCTTATGTTAATACGCAGAAAATGAAGGCTTTGTGTCGCTTTCATTCTCTAACAGTCGAAGAAATATTCATGCTGATTTTTGCGATACGAACATGATCAAAACGAATGATTATCACGGATGACTGCTTGATTAATTATTACGTCAGCCGGCTTGTGATTTTCTGTTCCTGAAGTCGGCTACGGTTTTTTCCAAGTCGCGCGGGAAGAAGAAGAAAGCGGCCATGCCGAGCAGGGCGAAGACGCCGCCGACGGGGCCGGTAAGCTGCACCCCCAGAGGCTCGGCGGCGCTGTTGCCGAATTTTTCAAACATCAGCGTCATCAGGTATGTGGACAGTCCGAGCGTCACTTTCAGGCAGAAGCCCTGCGCGCCGAAGTACATCGCCTCCCGCCTCTGTCCGGTGTTCATCTCGTCGTAGTCCGTCAGGTCCGCGATTATGGCGTTCGGGATAACGAACAGCCCGGCGAGCGGGATTCCTGCGAAGAACATGACTATGTATGCGAAAGTCATGTT
Organism: bacterium; assembly: GCA_029573925.1. GTDB lineage: Bacteria > UBP15 > UBA6099 > UBA6099 > UBA6099 > UBA6099. The sequence goes on along the minus strand of JAKQBV010000249.1, from coordinate 2,670 downwards.
TGATATCGGAAGCGACTGTGAATTCATCAGATATATGAATGGCAGGTCGAGCGCGAATATGAGCAGCAGGATAATCATTATGTTGCGCTTGGTGGCGAAACGCGAAAAGAAGTTTATGACGGGGATGAACACTAGGGCGACGCCGAGGGCGATGCCCATGAACACGGCGGTGTCCGCCACCGGGCGGCCGAGCAGCGAGGTGACGTAGTAGCTCACTCCGGACGAGATGATGTTGAACCCGAACCAGAATGTCAGGTTGCCGATGAGATATATGACGAAGGGTTTGTTCTTGAAGGTGGCCTTGAGGGAGGAAAAGAGGTCCAGCGAGGACGGGTTGGAGGCGCAGTAGACTTTTTCGTTGATGGAGACGACGGGCAGATAGAGGAAGACGAGCGAGGCCGCGCCGAGGATGATGGCCATAGTCTTGAATCCGAGGGCGGACGCCAGCGGCATGCAGGCTACGGACGCGGCTATCACTCCGAACAGCATGAATATGCCCTGCATCGAGGTTATGTTGATGCGATCTTTGTGCGTCGTGCCCAGTTCGGGTATGAGGGCGAGGTACGGGCAGACATAGTACGTGAAGAAAAAGAAATACGAGCCGAGGAGCAGCGCGAGGGTGACCGCGTTCCAGTTCGACATCCCCGCGACGGGAGGGAAGAACAGCGCCACCAAACATGCGGCGAGCGGCAGTCCGCCGAAAAACATGAACGGGACACGCCGCCCTCGCGGCGATTTGCTGTTGTCCGTCCAGTAGCTCACCAGCGGGTCCGCTATCGAGTCTATCACGCGACCGAAAATGAATATGTAGCCGAACACCACCTTGGGCACAAGCTGGGGCAGGGACTCCTCGGCGGGCGGCAGATAGAAGTATATGACCGCCGCCACCATCAGCCTGTCGAGCAGCGAGTATCCAAGCGCGCCAGACGCGTATCCCATCATTCTGCCCATCGGAAGTTTCGGCATTGTCGTTAGAGGTCTCATCCTTTCGGCTGGCGGAATTCTATCACTTAAGCGATGCGCAAGGAAAGAACGTTTTAAAAAAGGGCCGCCGCAACGGCCTCCGGGCCTCCACAGGTTGATGCGGAAGGCTCTCAGGCGTTATTATTTGGTTAACATCTGTGGAAAGGCGGCTTTTATGAGCGGTGAATCTTATGTTCTGAGAACGATGCTCGAACTTATCAGGATTGACAGCGAGTCCCTCAACGAGCGGGAGGCGGCGGACTATGTGGCGTCCCGGCTGCGGGAGATGGGAGTGGAAACTGCGGAGGACGAAGCTGGCAAGGCGCTGGGCGGCAACGCCGGAAACCTTACGGCTCTTGTGAAAGGCTCCGTCCCGGGCGCGCCGACGGTGATGCTGAACGCTCATCTGGACACCGTCAAGCCCGGCAAGGGCGTACGGCCTGTGGTCGAAGACGGGGTGGTCAGGGCGTCGGGAGACACCATCCTCGGCTCGGACGACAAGGCGGGGGTCGCGGCAATACTCGACACCGTCAGGCGGCTAAAAGAAGAGGGAGCGCCTCACGGAGACATACTTCTGGTTTTCACCGTCGCAGAGGAACTCGGCATTAAGGGCGCGGCGAAGCTCGACCCCGCCGTCCTCGCTGCTGATTTCGGATACGCGCTCGACAGCTCCGGCGGCCCCGGCGAGATTATCGTCGGCTCTCCGACTCACGACAAGATAACGGCGGTCGTAACAGGCCGCGCCGCGCACGCGGGCATCGAGCCGGAAAAGGGCGTCAGCGCAATCCGAGTCGCCGCCGACGCTATCGCGGCGATGAAGCTCGGGCGCATCGACGATGAGACGACAGCCAACGTGGGCGTAATAAGAGGCGGTCTGGCAACAAATATCATCCCTGAATCGGTGACCATCGAGGCGGAGGCAAGAAGCAGGAACGCGGACAAGCTGACCGCGCAGATTGCGAACATGCGCGAGGCTCTCGAACGCGCCGCCTCAAACGCGGACGCCCGCATCGACATCCGCATCGACAGGGAATACAGCGCTTACATGCTTGGCGAAGACTGTCCGGCGGTGAAGACTGCTGCGGAAGCCGCGCGCGCCGCAGGCATCGAGCCTTCTCTCAGAACGAGTGGCGGCGGCAGCGACGCCAACGTCTTTAACCACATCGGGTTTCCCACCGCCACCCTCGGCATCGGCATGAGAAATTGCCACTCGACAAAAGAACACATCTATGTTTCGGACTTGGAGGCCGTCGCCCGGTTCGTGTATGAAATTGTCATGCGGGCTGCGGCGGGCGCGAAGGAGAGCGGGGCATGAAGATAGCCATAGTCGGGCCCGGCTCTATGGGATGCCTCTTCGCCGCGCTCCTTGCGGAGGGCGGCAACGACGTAGTTCTCGTCGACTATAAACCCGATCGGGCGGCGATGATATCCGAGAGCGGAATTACTATCGAAGACGGCGGGCGGGAGCGGACTGTGAGAGTCGCGGCCAGCGCCGACCCCGGCTCGGTTTCAGACCGCGACGGGGTCATCTTTATGGTGAAGGCAGGCTCGACGCGCGCCGCCGCCGAAAGGCTCGCCCCGGCTGCCGCTCCCGGCGCGTGGGCGATGACCATGCAGAACGGGCTTGGCAACGCGGAACTGCTCGCCGGGCTGTTCGGCGCGGAGCGCGTCCTTGCGGGAACGACGGCTCAAGGCGCTAACCCTGTC
>JAKQBV010000246.1 GCA_029573925.1 bacterium | reverse complement strand
TTGCGGCGGCGGCGGCGTTTTTGAAGGGGTTGGAGTCACGTCGGGGGGCGGTTCTCTTCGGGGTTCTGGCGGGGATTCTCCCAGCGGTGAAATTCACAGGATTGTTTGTTCCGGCGGCATTTTTTCTGTACGGAATCATATTTGAGCGGGGGAAATTGAGGGCGAACGCGGTGGCGGCGGCGGTGATAGCGCCGGTGGTGTTCGTGGCCGCGCAGCCGATGTACTGGCACGGGCCTTTGGGGGCGGCGGCGGAGTATGCGCGACATTTTCTGGCTCCGGGGGCAAGGTCGTCGATTGTGGTTCATTATTTTGGGCGGGACTACGCGGCGGCGTTGCCGTGGAGTTATCCGTTCGTGATATCCGCGCTGAGCGTGCCGGGTGCGATATTGGCGGCGGGGGCGGCGGGGGCGGCGCTGGGGTTGCGGCGTCGCGGCCCCGAATTCGCCGGCGCGCGAAAAACCGTTGTGTTTCTGCTGATAAATTCATTTTTCATGCTCTGTTTGTTCGCGCCGCCGAGGGTGTCGGTTTATGACGGGGAGCGGCTGTTGATGGCGGTTTTCCCGTTCTGGGCGCTGCTTGCCGGGGCAGGGGTGTCTTGGGCGCTTGCTAGGTTTTCAACTCCGCTGCGCGCCGCCGGGATTGTGGTGTTTGCCGTCTGGTGCGGGGTCGTGCTGGCGGATTCCCGGCCATTTCATCTTACATATTACAACGAGCTTGCGGGGGGAGTGGCCGGGGCAGAACGCCGGGGGCTGGAGGTCATGTACTGGGGCGAGGCGTTCACTCCGGGGCTGGCGGATTTGCTGAACCGGACGCTGCCGCCGGGGGCCAGAGTCGTGACTGTGGGCTACTATAAAAACAATCTTGTGAAGTTTCAGGAGTTGGGGCTGTTGAGGGGGGACATAAGGCCGGAGACGTACGGGCGGGAGGCAGACTTCCTGCTGGCGTTCAACAGGCGTGGAGTGATGGACGCGCACACGCGGGCGTTGTGGGACAATGCGCCGCCGCTAGCTGCGGTCAATTCCGGCGGGACGCGCGTCGCGGCTCTTTTCATCCTCAGGCCCGGACTCGAACTGATGTTTAAATCATCCGGCGGCGGGGCGCGACCGCCGCAAGCTTCGGAATAAATATCGAATCCGGCGTCCTCGCGCTGTCGGGATTCGGGAGCGTTTTTTCAGAACCGCGCGTCGGAATAAAACTGAATGGCATATCTACCGGAGGAACGGCATGGAAGATATTTTTGAAGGCTTCAAGCTCATAGTGGACACTAAAGTGGACTGGGGCGACATGGACGCGTTCCAGCACGTGAACAACTGCGTTTATTTCAAGTATTTCGAGAACGCCAGAGTGGTTTACGGCGAAAGGACGCGGATAGTGAACCGGATGTACACAGAGAAACTGGGGCCGATTCTCTCTTGGATCGACTGTAAGTTCATCCGGCCGCTGACGTATCCGGACACCGCGAGAGTCGGCATCCGGGCGGCGAGCGTGGAAGGGCCGGAACTGAGAATGGACTACCGGCTTGTGAGCGAAAGGCAGGGCATCGTGGCCGCCGCCGGGTCCAGCCTCGGCGTGTTCTACGACTATGGAAACCGGAAAAAACTTGATATCCCACAGGACGTCATCGACGCTATGGAAGAGCTTGAGGGCCGCGCGCTGCCTCGCTCTCATTCGTGAAAGAACGGGAACGCGAGTTATCCTAAACAACTCTCGGATGCCGGTTTTGATGAACTTCGTTCTTTATGAAATCGGCTCTTTTTCATTAAGGAATATCTTTATGTAGAGGATTTCAAAAAAGCCTTAGTGAAAAAGGATGAATAATTGTGTGAATCGGTCGATTTTGTCCGAAAAGCTTATTGTTAAAAGATTTTTTGATTTAAGGCGCTGATAAATTGACTTTGCCTTGTTTATGTGGTACAATACGAGCCATGTGTTTTGTTATCGTACAAACCATTATCTCAAACAAATACTATATAGGAGGACGGCATGTACAAATGCGGCGATAAGATTCTGCATCCTTTGCACGGAGTGGGCGTGGTAGAGTCCATTCAGGACCAAGAAGTGCTGGGAATGACCAAGAAATACTATATAGTAAACCTGACGATGAAGAAAATGACGGTCATGATCCCGATGGAGAGTTGCGAAGAGATAGGAGTAAGGAAGATTATCAAAACGCAGGTGATAGACGAAGTGCTTGACGGGCTGAAGTGCAAAAAGACATCCGAAATGCCATCGAACTGGAACAGAAGATACAAACACAATCTGGACAAGATACGGACGGGAGACGTTCACGAGGTGGCGGACGTGCTCAGAAATCTATATATCAAAGACAAGAGAAAAGGGTTGTCCATGGGCGAGAAGAAGATGATGGACAACGCGATGAATCTGATAGTCGGCGAGATAGTATGCGCCAAGAAGATGACTATGGAAAAGGCGAAAGCCTGTGTGATGGAAGCGTTGCACTGAAGCGGCAGAAACGACAAGGAATTAAAAAAGCCCGCCGACGCGGGCTTTTTTGTTTCCGTTGGTTTTTGTTCGCCGGATAGCGGCGCTCCTGCTTCCGGCGGGAAGGTTCAGGCTCAGCTCTTTTTATTGAGCATCTTCACAAGGCGGGACTTTTTGCGGTCTGCCATGTTTTTGTGGACGATGCCCTTCTGGGCTGTCTTATCTAGGGCTTTGCAAGCTTCGAGAACCGCAGTCTTAGCGGCTGTGGCGTCGCTATCCGAGATAGCGGTCTCGGCTTTTTTGATTGCCGTGCGCATCTTGGACTTCTCGGCGCGGTTTCTCTCTCTTCTTTTCTCGTTCTGTCTCAGTCTTTTTTCTGCTGACTTTACATTCGGCATATCCTTCTCCCAAAGCGTATCGCGTAATAATTAAACAACCGGCGTCTGAGCCGGACGATATAATATAGGACAGCTCCGAAATATAATCAATAGGGGGCGGGGATATTTGTTCGACGCTTTCTCGCGGCGCCGGCATCGGGAGATGTGAGAAAGCGGAAAGAAGAATAAGCCCGGATTCGCCGATAGAGCAGGCGACCCGGGGCGATTTTCACAGCGGCGAACTGCTTCTCTCGCACAAATAAATTCCTGATTCCCCCTAATTTTCAGATAGTGCGAGAAGATAATCGGGACAGGGAGAAGTTCTGGCGGCGACGTAGACAAATCGAGAGATCATCTTCCCTGATTTGAAACGGCGGTTGAAGCGGTACTGGAATTCGGCGAGG
>JAKQBV010000172.1 GCA_029573925.1 bacterium | reverse complement strand
CGAAGAAAGAAAGGTATGGAAGCAATCCGTTTTTTGTTTTGACGACTTCGATGTCGCCTCGCGCGACGGCTAGCCGCGCCCGCAGCAGGTCCGGCCTGTTGTCCATCGCGGCGGCGACTATCATCTGAATGTCCTGCTCAGGTTCAATCGGCGGGACTAGTTCGTCCGAGGCGGACAATCCGATTTCGGACGCCGGGTCGGCGTTCATGAGTCGGAGCATTTTGACGCGGAGAGTTTCGAGACGGGAGCGCGCGTTGACAAGCGCCTGCTCCCGCAGCGCCGTCTCGGCCCGCGCGGCCACTATCTCTATCTCCGCCAGACTCCCCAGATCCACCATCGTCTCTGTCTCAAGCAATTGCTGTTTGGCAAGCACAAGCGATTCTTCGTAAATTTTTATCTCGCGCTGCGCCAGAGCCATGTCCCAGTACGCGTTTGAAACCTGTTCGACGAGCGACTCGACGAACGCCCTCAGTTCAAGCCGCGATGATTCCGTATTGAGCGCCGCCTGCCTGACTCCGGCAAGGGTTACGTCCGTTCCCGCGCTCTGCAACAGCGGGGCCGACATCGATATCCCCATCCTAGCGGAATTGCCGGACGAGGCGTCGTCCGCCGAAAGGCCTATCGTCACCTCCGCTCCGGCGCGGAGTTTCTTCGACAGTTCAACGGATTCCGACGAGCGGTTGTCGATGGAGCCGGAAGCTGGCTTGTTTCTGGAGCCGCTTGCGGACGCGGATAATGACGGGTCGAAAGCCGCTTTTTCAATCGTTTCCCTCGTCAGAGATATCTTCGGGTCGAACATTTGAACGGCGAGCGACTTGTTATTTTTGAGCGCGAGCGTCAGAGCGTTGTCGAAAGAGAGGTTCTGAGGGATAGCCTCGCCCGATCCGGCCGAGGCTGTAGAAGCTAGCGCTATCGTAATCAGCGCGATAATCGCGATTGCGTGTCTTTTCATGGCGGACTCCTTATTCATAGTAGAGACAGTCGATGGGGTCGAGCCGCGCGGCGCGCGCGGCGGGGTAGTATCCGAAGAAAACGCCGACCGCTGCCGAGAACGCGAGCGCAAGGGCCACGCTGCCCGGCGACACGGACGTGGAAAACGTCGATGTCCTGCTTATTATTTCCGAGGTCGCGATTCCGGCCATAGCTCCCAGCGCCCCGCCCACCCCGCTCATTATCAGCGATTCAATGAGGAACTGGTTCAGTATGTCCCGGTCTCTGGCTCCGATAGCCTTTCTGATTCCTATTTCTTTCGTCCTCTCGGTCACAGTAACCAGCATGATGTTCATTATTCCGATGCCGCCGACAAGGAGCGAGATCGCCGCTATGCCGCCCAGCAACATAGTGAACGTGTCGGTCACCTCGGTGGCGGTCTGGATAATGTCGGCCTGATTGAACACGCGGAAGTCGTCGTTCTCCGGGTTGATTATCTTGTGCCGGGAGCGAAGCAGGGTGGCGATGTCCGTTTCGACCTCCGTCAGGTCCGCGCCGTCCGCCGCCCGAACGTCGATGTTAGAAAGATAGTCCATGCCGAACAGGATTCTCATCGCCACGGTGTAGGGGACAAGCGCCGAGTCGTCTTGGCTGAACCTGCCCGCGCCGCCTTTTTCCTTCATTATTCCGACAACCTCGAAACTGATGCCCCGTATCTGTATCCTCTCTCCCAGTTGCTTGCCTGATATGCCGAGTTCGGACGCGGTCTCCGAGCCCAGCACGACCACTCTTGCCATGCTTTCTTCTTCGGACTCGCGGAAAAACCTGCCGTGCTCGACCTCGAAGTTGCCGATGTACGGATACGTTACCGCGCAACCGATGACGCTCGCGCGGGTGTTTTTATTGAAGTATTTCAACTGCGCGTTGTTCGACGCGACAGGCGACACGGCGGCTATGGAATCCACTCGCTCGACGATTGCCTCCGCGTCTTCAAGCGTCAAGTTCTGACGGCTGGAACCCGTGGAAACTCCGCGCTGGGATGACTGCATCGGCCTTATCGACAGCAGGTTCGTGCCCATCATCGATATGCGGTTCATGATGTCTTTCTGCGCTCCGGCGCCTATTGACAACATGACTATCACCGAGCCTACTCCTATGATTATGCCGAGCATCGCCAGAAACGAGCGCAGCTTGTTGGCCACTAGGCTCTTGAGAGCGACTTTTATTATTGTGAGAAACAGCATCGGCGGCTTTCCTCCTCCGGGCCGTCAGGAGACGACCCTGCCGTCCTTCATCCTTATCGAGCGCCCGCACCTCGCCGCGATGTCCGCGTCGTGCGTGACTATCACTATAGTGCGTCCCTGCGCGTTCAGCGATTCGAGCAGAGCCATTATCTCGTCGCCCGTCTTGCTGTCGAGATTGCCGGTGGGTTCGTCGGCGAGTATGAGGGCCGGGTCGTTGACTAACGCCCGCGCCACCGCCACCCGCTGCCTTTCGCCGCCGGACATCTTTCCCGGCTCGTGACGCATCCTTCCGGCAAGCCCCACAGTTTCCAGCGCCCTCTCCGCGACGCCCCTCGCGTCCCTCTTCCCCGCGTACTGCATGGGCAGTTCCACGTTCTCCAACGCGCTCATCCTCGGCAACAGATTGAACGACTGGAAGATGAACCCGATGTAGCGGTTGCGTATCCCCGCCAGCCTGTCTTTCGGCAGCCGCGACACGTTTTCTCCGTTGAGGAAATATTCGCCTGAATCGGGCTTGTCGAGGCATCCGAGCATGTTCATGAGCGTCGATTTGCCGCTGCCTGACGCGCCCACCACAGCCGTCATTTCGCCTTCGGCGATGCTCACGCTCACGCCGTCCAGAGCGCGGATTTCGCTCTCGCCCATCATGTATTTCTTTACTAGATTTTCGGTTGTTATCAGCATCTGGGATTCCCCCGCTCAGCGCCTCATCATCGGGCCGCCCATCGGCGGCATTCCTCCGCCGCGGCCTCCCCACTTGTTCGAAGCGGCGACCGCTTTGACCGCGAGCTTTTCTCCCTCTTCGAGTCCGGAAAGGATTTCCGTGTTCGTCCCGTCGGAGATGCCGATTGTCACCTCTCGCTCGGCTCCCTCCGCCGGCTCCTCGCCTTCCGCCGCCAGAGTCACAAAGAACTTGCCGTCTCTCCTCCACACCGCGTCCGAGGGCGAGAGAACCACGTTCTTCCGTCCTTCGATAATTATCTTCACGTGCGCGGTCATCTGCGGTTTCAGCAGGCCGGAGAGCGCGCTTTGGGCCGTCGTGTTTTTTTCGGAGGCAGCCTTTCCCGCTTCCTTCTTCGCGACGCGACCACCGTCCTCCGCCTGAGGCGCGTCCCGCCTCATCGCAGCCGGATCAAAACCCCCGCCCTCTCCCCTCGGCCTCATCTCGCCGCCGGGGAATCCGGGACCGCCGGGAGGCGGAGGCTGGAACCTGCCGCCATCCCTCTCCGCGCCGTCTCTTTTCTTTTTACCTTCAGGCGACTTCTTCGAATCAGCCACTTCTCCGGCCGCCGCATTCTCCGCGCTCGCCGTCTTGTCAGCCTCCGGAACCGTCTTGCCCGCCACGCCGGAATCCCTCCTGCCACCCGAACGGCCCCTCGCCGCGCTCATGCCTCTATCTTCCGTCACTTCAATCTTCACCTCGAACGTCACCACGCTCGACACCATTTCGCCCCTCGGCGATATCCTGTCCACCCTGCCCTTAAAAACCCTGCCCGAATAGGCGTCAACCGTTATCTCGGCTTCCTGCCCGATTCGCACCTGCCCTATATCGCTCTCGTCCACCGCCGCCAGCACATACAGCTGCGACAGGTCTAACACCTGCATAATCGACGTGCCTCCGCCGACGTTCGTGGTTCCGGACGAGATAATCTGTCCGGTCTGCACGTATCGGGCGGTGACGACGCCGTCCATTGGGGCGTACACCCGCGTGTCCTCAAGTCCCTGCATCGCTATGTCGAGATTGATTTCCGAGGATTTGACGTCCGCCTCGGCTCGTTTAAGGTTCTGTCGGCTGACTTCCAGCGCGGCTTCCTCCACATCGAGGTCTTTGAATGTCAGATGAGCGCGTTCGAGGTCGGCGCGCGCCTGCACGGCGCTCGTTTTCGCCGTTTCATGCTCCTCCCGGCTCGCAAGTTTGTTCTGATAAAGTTGAGCGACCCGCTCCGCTTTCGCGGCGCGCTCTTCGGCGGCGGATTTCGCGGCCTCAAGCGTCACTTCCGCCCGGCTCCGCGAATTCTCCAGATTCCTTTCGGCCATCCTCAGGTTCTGCCTCGCGGTGTCCCGGCTCGCTCGAGACGAAACCAGAGCAACCCGCGCTTTCTCCACTTTCCTCTCTTCCTCGCTCGGATCCAGCTCCGCGATAAGGTCTCCCTTCTTCACCACGTCGCTAGCGTCGAACGGCAGCGAGATTATCTCCCCGCTCGCCTTGCACTTAATCTCGACGTCGAAGTTGGAAACCACCGAGCCGCTCGCCTCCACCATCTGCGTGACGTCTCCGCGCGACGCTTCCACTATCCTTATCTTTGCTTCTTCGACTGCGGGCTTTTTGAGTTTGGCCTTCAAGAACAAGCCGCCCCCGACGACAACTATCGCCGCCAGCAGAATGACAATCGCCTTTTTCATGATTTCCCCCGATACCGGCGTTTATCTCCGTCCGGGCGGCCGCGCCGCCCTTCCGTCGCCCAATCTCTTTGACATCCGGTTATTATATATCGTTAAAAAATAATAAAAATTTCAGATCGGATATTTCTCGAAAAAACCCGATTCACAACAAATTCTCATTGAATCCGAGTCCGTCATTAGGATTCGGATTGAATTCCACCGCCTCTGGCATGACCTTGTTGACGAATGTGGTTTTTGCCATGAACGAAGTTCCAGAGAATGCGCGAATAAAGTTTTTCAGGAAGGGGCGCGAGAAACCTGTTTTTTGCAAAAAAAATGGTTTTGCCGCAAACTCAAAAACATGATTCCAGCGGCATTGTAGTTGCGTTTTTTCAAATGGGGTCGAGCGGACTTTCAACAAACGCAGGAGCGCCGCCGGGATCAGGCGGTTCCTTCTTTGAGGAGAATTTCTCCGCCTTCGCCGTCTAGGAAGGAAAGCAGGGACAGTTCGCTCTTCGTCTCGACGTGGCTCTTGTCGATGATGCACTTCTTGAGGCCCGGCCGGGACGGTATCTCAAACATCAGGTCGAGCATGAGGCTTTCGATTATGGATCGGAGTCCGCGCGCGCCTGTCTTGCGCTCCATCGCCTGTTTTGCTATCGCCTTCATCGCTTCGACGGTGAAGTTCAACTCGACGCCGTCGAGGTGGAAAAGCTTCTTGTACTGCTTCACCAGAGAGTTTTTCGGTTCGACCAATATGCGAACCAGAGCCTCTTCTTCGAGCGGGTCGAGCGTGGCGACTATCGGCAGTCTTCCGATAAGTTCCGGTATGAGGCCGTATTTCAGCAAATCCTGAGGCATGGTCATGCGCAGGGTTTCGCCGATCGATTTTTCGTCTTTCTTGACCTTTTCGGCGCGGAAGCCCATCACTTGGCGTCCGACTCGGTTGTTGATGATGTCAACCAGCCCGTCGAACGCGCCGCCGCAGATGAACAGGATGTTGGTGGTATCGACCTGCAGGAATTCCTGCTGCGGATGCTTGCGGCCGCCCTGCGGCGGAACGCTCGCGG
>JAKQBV010000138.1 GCA_029573925.1 bacterium | reverse complement strand
CTTTCACGCAATACATGGTATTCTTTGTGTGTACATCAGCACCGATGTACTTCTTCATCGCTATCTCTCCTTTCTCTCTCGTTTGATACAACTGTATCACACTACCGGGAGAGATAGCCTTTATCATGGTATCAGGTTAGCTCATGAAAATATCTGATTCTATTTCGCTTCGGAATTATTTCTGGTGTCGAACACCGGGAGGCTGCGTCCGACGACAGCGGCAGGTTCGACGTCTTTCAACCATGAGAAGCAGTCGCCTCCGCGCGCCCGCTCGAAGGGATTTATCCCGTATATGTAGTTGTAGCTAACTGCAATAATCCCTTTGGTCGGCCCGCAGGGGACCCAGTCGTGCATGACTCCGTACAGCGCGGGGGGGGCAACGCCGTAGTTGTATAGCATGACGCGCTCAAGCCCGTTCTCATTCATGTATGATTTCAGAGCGATGAGGTTCTGTCCCCAGTCGATGTTGGATTCCAGAAGCATCCGGCTCGCCTTTTCGGGGCCGCCGGCGGCCTCGTTGAAATATGATATGAAGTATGGATACTGCCGGACCGCTCCGTTTGCATGCCAGACGAGCGCGAGCGCGATGGCGCATGCGGCGGCTGCCTTTTTTCCGTTCATTCCCGCGATTCCTTTTTCAGCCAGTCTTCCGCATAGAAAATATATCGCCGGAAGCGCGGGAAGAAGGTATCTTACGCCGAGATCCACTTTTGAGACAAACGAATAGAAGAAGAAAACCATGACGGCGGAGACGGCGAAATAGAGTTCGAGAGCGCGCGGACGCTTTGCGACAAAAGAGGCGGCGGCCGCCGCCGCGAGAGCTATTGCGGGTATGGATTCTTTCAGGAGATAAGTCCAGACATAGTAGCCGCGCCATCCTTCGGAGGAAAGTTTTTCCATAAGGTAGAAGACATGAACCTTGCCCGCCGCCGCCATCTGGGCGTCGATGCCGAGGATGTAGTATTTCGGCAAAGGAACTCGGAGCCAAGGCGCGGTTTCGGCCGCCGCCCTGAAAGCGCCGCTCCTGAAATCGAGATCCGAGAAACGGATGAGGCAGCCGTCGAAACCGTAGGAAGCGTTTAGAGCCAGCGCCGCGAAAACAAAAGACGCTGCCAACCAGAGAAGCGTTTTTGCGGCAGCCGCTTTTGAGGGCGCGTCCGCGACAACGTTAAGCTTGATGAATCGAGGAACGAAGACTACGGCTAAACAGATTAACTGCGTCAGCGGAAGAAGCGCGCCGGTGAATTTTGCGGACACCGCAAGTCCTGTAATCGCGCCGCACAGCGCGGCGGTCTTTAATCCGGGAGAACAGACGAGCGCGTTGAACGCCAATATCCCTGCGAAGCAGAACAGAGCCAGCCCTGCGTCGAGAGTCGCAAGAGACGAGTGCGCGAGCATGTTGGATGAAAAGCAATAAAGCGCTGTGGAAAGGAGGGCCGCCGCCGCGCCGTAATAAACCCACGCCGCCGCCGCGAGCAGCGCGCCGAGAAGAACGCCGAGGATGAGCGTCTGCTTTCTGGCAGCCTCGACGAGTTGATGATACACGGGCGCGTTCGTTATCGCGAAATGCCATTGGGTCTTCATGCTCTGAAGGTCTTCAGGCCGCTCGTCTACGATGTATGATGGGTTGTGTTTCAGCAATGGAATCGCGAGCCACCGTCGCAGCATGGGCGGGTTGCCCATGTAGTCCGCCGCGTAGTTGCCCGACTTCAGAATGGAATAACTGATAGGGATGTGGGTGAACTCGTCGACGGTCGCGGAGTTATTTCGGATGAACCCCGCGCCGAGAGCGGCGAAGCACGCGAGCATTATTGCGGCGGCAGCCGCGGTTGCGATCTTTTTAAATGGTGTCAAATCCGCCTTTTCGGGAGGCCGCGAGGCCGCGGAGACTCCCGCCCCCGAAATCAGAATTTAAAGAAATAGCCCGCCGCGATCCTGCCGAGAGAGCCGATGTTAAGGAACATGTTTGTGTAGCAGGCGTTTGCCATAGGGCAATAGCAACGGTTGTCGCGAATGAAGCGCCGGGCCTCCGCCGCCGCCGGGCCTCCCCATACTTTGCTGAAACTGTAGTTCTTTTCCCGCACATTGCCCAGAGACTTCGCGAGCGTGCAGCAAGCCCAGATATCGCCGTTCGGCGCTATGTGCCCGGATGCCATTCCCGCGTAACATGGAACGACCTGAGTCTTCTTCTTCATAATGCGCGTCGAAAGCTCGTAGTAACTTCTTCTGAAATCGTCTATGGCGTCGATGATGGCGGAGCCGGTTTTCGGGGGCCTTGCCGCCGACGTTATAGCGTCGGTTATCATCTCGTAATCCTCGACGGCAGGCTCGACATCCTTGTTCTGAACGCCTAGTTCCGCGCGCCGCTGCGCCGGTTCGAACCGGTGAAAATCAGGCTCGAAATTTTTTAGGTACTCTATCAGTTTCGGAACCCCGTCGCTGTTGAACCGCGATATCACAGTGTGGAATCCGACGCTCATGTTTTTAATCTCAAGTTCCTTCAGCGCCTGAAGAGATTCCAGAACCAGAGAGAAACTGCCGTCGTGGCCGCGAATTTTGTCGTGCTTCGGCCCTATGCCGTCCACCGATAGGTTAACGATGAAAGACGTGTTGGGGTGAGTCGCGGCGACGGCGCGCGCGAAGGAAACCAGCCTGTCCGGGAACGACGCGTTGGAGGCGATGGTTACGGCGTCGGGCCGCGCCCGCTCGATTATCGCCGTCGCCACCTCCTCGATGTCCCGCCTCATGAACGGCTCGCCGCCCGTAAGCGTTATCCACCGCGGAGGGTTCCTGAACGATTTGAACACCGCGTCGTATTCGCGCGCCGACATCTCGTCCGGTTTCTTCCTCGACACGTTGCATGTGGCGCAGGCGAAGTTGCACCGGTTCGTCACGCTAACAGCCAAGCTCAGCGGTTCGATCACCGGAAAGCCGAACTGTCGGAACATGAGGTAAAGCGGATATCTTCTCACAAGTTCGAGCATGTCAATATTTTAACCTAATTCCGCAAGGGCACGAGATTCCTGAAAAAACAGATTCGGCACGAAATCGAAATCAGCGATAATTTGAGCAAACCGCAATCAAGGCGTCTCGATTGAAAAAGCAGGCAGACGCGCATGCTCGACAAGAAACGAGCGCGCAAGCGGGTCAGCAGTGTTTGGGCATCCATGCGCCCATGTTTTTATCGCGCTTCCGGGATTTGAGTGGGTAGGTACCACATATAGTGTTCAGGCCGGTAGCGCATGAAGATTCCTTTCACGGATTAATTTTCGGATACAGGTCGAGACCGCCGCAGTGGAAATAGATAGCAGTTTTGTAATGGTCT
>JAKQBV010000137.1 GCA_029573925.1 bacterium | reverse complement strand
AGACCATTACAAGACCGCCATCTATTTCCACTGCGGCGGTCTCGACCTGTATCCGAAATTCAATCCGTGAAAGGAATCAACATGCGCTCCGGCCTTGTACACAATATGTTGCGGTTACCCACTCAAAACCCGGATGCGCGTAAACTAAATGTATATTGCAAAAATTAAAATAATCGCGGTGGCGTTGTTAGCGGCTCTCATTATGTCGGCTACGGCGGCGCGCGCGTCTCTGCTCGACAAAATCCAATGGAAGACCGAAAAGCATTACGGCAACGCGACTGTTCAGCAGATAGGGCAATATTACGGCTACATAGAGGACGCGCCGCTCTCGGACTATGTCAATAGGATGGGGCGCTCTATAGCGAGCGTCGGCCACAGGACCGACATCAACTATGAATTCTTCATCGTCGACACCGACGAGGTGAACGCGTTCGCCGCCCCCGGAGGCTTCGTTTTCATTACAAGAGGCATGTTGGAAGAAGCGGAAACCGAAGACGAAATCGCGGGAGTGATCGGACATGAGGTCGCTCATATATCCGCAAAACACGGCGCAAAAAGGATAAAAAAACTGCCTTTCATCCTTGTCGGAATGGGCATTCTCGCATCGAATACAAACGACAGGACGACCAGAATCGCGGAGTATGCCCTGTCTCTAGCCCAGCTTCATTATAGCCGCGAAGACGAATATGAGGCCGACAAACTCGGCGCGGCATACTCTCGCGACGCAGGGTACGACGCTCGCTCGCTCGCGACCATGTTCCGCAAACTCGAAAAAGAAAATCCGTCTGGAAATCTGTCGAAACTGGAAGTGGCGCTTTCGTCCCATCCCAAAACGACAGGGCGCATCAACAGTCTCTTGGCAAACCCGGCGCTCGCCGAAACGCCGGAAGAGAGGATTTATCGCGCTATGGGACACGCGTCGCGGCATTACTATCGCGAGGCAGCCGGAGAGTTCAGGGCCGCGCTGTCTCTGGCTCCATCGGACGCGCGCGCTCTCAACGGGCTTGCCTCCGCCCTGACGGAACTCGGAGAGTTCGACGAAGCGGAGAGGCGCTATCAGGACATTTTGGCGAACGACCCCGAAGACGCCGCAGCGTCGCATGGGCTTGAACGCATCGAAGAACTTCGCGGCGCGGCCGCAGAGGAGCGGCGCGCTCCCGGTTTCGCGTCTTTGCCTGAGGACAAAAGAGAGTCTCTCGCCTCGGCCCTGACGAGCGCCGCCGATGAACTCGACAAAGCAGCAGGCCCGGCGGCCAATAATTTCAAAGCGCTGGCCTCTAGGCTCGATGACATGCAAGAGGCGTTCTACAGAGACCTTTCCTCTTTTAGAACCACCGCGGATAAAGTCAGAAGCAACGACCGGGGCAGGTCCGCAATTCTCGAACAGGCTTCGATTTTTTTCGGCGGATATCTCGCTGCTATTGATTATTACAAGCAGACCGGCAGAAGGCTCCTCGAAGCCGCCGACGAAATGAAAGTGAACGCCAGAATCGCCGCTTACAAACTGTCCCGCGCGGAGGAATCCGGCGCAAACGCGGCTCAGGCGGCTCGCGAACTGGAACGCGCCATTCTTCGCATGGCCTCGGACTCGGATTTCCTTTTATCGCGAGTGGTCGAAACCGCTGAAATCGCGCAAAAAGGATACGAAACGACGAGCGCAACGATGCGGGAGCTTGATTTCTCGCTGTTCGCTTCTGAGGAGCCGATTGACAACTTCACCGGCTCGATTCTTTTCAATCGCACAGTCGACCAGTTGGACTCTTTGGATAAATCGTTTTCCTCCACAGAAAAGATAAGCGAGTCAATTGACAGGAGCGTGGCCGGAATGAGACGCGCTAGCGCGAATCTCAACGCCGCTCTCATGTCGGAAACGGAAAAGGGATTGATGTTGAGGCAGGTTGAGCGCAAGTTCGGAATGAAAACCGAAACGATGCGCTCGCTGCTTGGCAAAGGGTTCGGAGCGGCGGACGCCGTTCTGATTCACAATATGGCGGCTTCAGCGTCCCAAGACCCTGTGGAGTTCGCTTACGGATTCAATCCCGTCAAGGGCCTTCACGAAGACGATTTTTTTTCAGATGAAACGAAAGCGAGCGGAAACGCTCTTCTGCTGAAACTCCTTGAGGACGATATAAAAGCGGCAACGGGAAGGTTCCCCTCGGCGCATATAAGTCCCGAACCCGACCCTTCTCCGCGTTCTTTCCTGAATCAAGAGAGCAGAGACGAAGCGCTTGAGATCGCGGCAGCTTCGCTTGAAGCGGGAGAACCGGACAAAGCAGCGGAGGCGATAAGCGAGCGCGGCAAAAAACTGCCCGCCACTATGGCCTCCCACGCTCTGCTGGCGGCGGCGCACAAAATGCGCGACGACTCGGATTCCGCCGTTGTCGAACTCAAGCGGGCGCTCAACAAGCGGTCGGACGTTTTCGAGTTGAGGCTCGCCCTCGGCAACGCGTTCGCCGACTTGGAAAGATATGACGACGCGTTGAACGAATACGTAGCCGCCTCTACGGTGGCTTCTGATAGACCCGAATCTTTCAGCGCAATGGGGCGCGCTTTCGCAATGAAAGGCGACCTGCCTCGCGCAAGCGAGAACTTTAAAAAGGCTCTGAGTCTGGGGGACTCGCGGCCGGAGACGATTGTCAACCTCGGCCTTGTGTATTATCGCGAAGGCAGGTTGGCTGACGCTCTAGCCATGTTCGAGTCGGCCCTCGAACTTGATCCCTCAAACGAATCTCTGACCGGAATGGCGGCGGCTATAAAACAATGAAAACAAACGCTATTGTCTCCAAAAGTTCATGGAAAAAAAGAATCGTCGCGCGGACGGTTCTGCTGGCGGCTCTCCTGCTAACCTCGCTAGCGTTTTCCACCGAGAAAGCCCCGGAAGCCGCCGAAGGCCCGGTTGTCTTGCTTGAAGTCAAGGGAGTAATCGGCCACGCGACGAAGAATTACGTCGCTCGCGGCGTCAAACACGGCGAAAAAACAAATGCAGCCGCCGTGCTTATCACCATAGACACCCCCGGCGGCATGATGGACTCGATGAAGGACATCGCAACTGCGATGATAAACTCGAAAGTCCCGGTCGTGGTCTATGTTTATCCGTCTGGAGCCACCGCGACCTCGGCTGGTTTTTTCCTGCTGATGGCGTCGGACGTGGCGGCGATGGCCCCGAACACTAGCGCAGGCTCCGCTCATCCGGTTGCTATGGGCGGACAGCAGATGGACAAAACAATGAAGGAAAAGGCCGCCAATTATGCGGTCAAACTCATGGAACAGTACGCCGAGCGGCGCGGCAGAAACATCGACGTCGCCCGCGACGCCGTTCTGCGAAGCATTTCCGTCACTTCTCAGGAAGCCCTCGACAAAGGCGTGATTGAAATTATCGCCGACGACATTGATGATTTGCTTTCAAAAATCGACGGCTGGACGATATCAAAAAGCGGACAGAAGACAGTCGAGTTTACTCCCGGCGAGGTAGAGCCGGAACTCCTTGACGAGTTGCGCGCGCGGGGCATGGAGGATATCGACGGCGGCGAAACCATCGTTTTTGACCTCAACGAAACGGATGAGGATATCCGCGAGCTTTTCAAGACGCACGGCCTGCTCGACGACGATTCCGGCAGGTTCACCCTGCGCACGGACGGCGCTCCGGTGGAAAAAATTCCGATGTCTTTCCGCGAACTCTTCTTCCAGATGATAGGCCACCCGCAGATAGCCTACATATTGTTCATGATAGGCGTTTACGCTCTCATATTCGAAGTCACTCATCCCGGAGCCATCTTCCCCGGCGTGGTTGGCGCTATCTGCCTCGTCATCGCGTTCACCGCTTTTCAGGTCATCCCGATAAACACAGTAGGGCTTGCCCTCATCATCGGAGCTTTCGTTCTGTTCGTGCTGGAAATATTCATAGTCAGCCATGGGTTGCTGGCTCTAGGAGGTGTGGCTTTGATGGTCGTTGGCTCTCTAATGCTAGTGGACTCCGCGGACCCCGCGCTTCAAATCAACATCTGGCTGATTCTTTCAACGGCGGGCACGACCGCGCTCCTCTTCGGGGTGGCCATAGCGGCCGTGATTGCTACCCACCGAAAAAAGGTGTCCACCGGACGCCGGGGCATGATCGGCTTAAAAGGAAAAACCTTGAACGACATGAATCCGGAAGGGAAATTTTCCGTCCGGGGCGAAATATGGAACGCCCGATCGAAATCAGGCGACCCGATACTCGCAGGAGAGAGCGCTATAGTTGTAGAAGTAGATGGAATGGAGCTTGTGATAGAAAAAATCAAAGAATAGATTTCAGGTTTATGAGCCGCGGCGCTCGGGCGCTGCGCGGCACAACAACGCGAAAGGTTAAAGTTGTTTCAAGATGAATATCGGCGCTTCGAGCAAGAGCGGAAATCCTCATTCCGCGTTTTTAGACTGATGGTTGCCCGGCAGAGATATGTCACGGTGTCCCCGCTGCTTGTCCCTGTGGACAAGTCTTTCGACTATGCAGTGCCGGAGCGTCTGTCGGAGGCAATCACTGCCGGGTCGATGGTGGTCGTCCCGTTCGGCAAACGCCGTATTTTCGGCGTCGTCGCGCGCATCACCGACATAAAACCGGACAGGCAATTGAAATTCGTCGAGAGCGTCGTGGACGACTTCAGGTCGATGCCGTCCGACCTTCTTTCCTTGTGCCTCTGGATGTCCCGGATGTACCTTTGCCCGCTGAACGCGGTTCTTGAGACAGCCTTTCCGTTCCATCGGAAGATGAGCGGGAAGGGGATAGACCGCACGGCGTTCCAAGCGTTGCAGAGGCGCACCTCGCTTGAAAAGAACGTGACCGTCATGAAGGGCGCGTTCACGATGGCTGACGCCGACGACTTCGCCGGACTGGAACGCGCCCCCGCGCAACGCCGAGTCATGAAGACCCTGCTGCGAGAGGGAGGAAGCCTTCCCGCCCGCACTCTCGTCCGCATCGCCGACGCCACTATGCAGACCGTCAAGGAGCTTGAGAAAAAGGGCCTTGTTTTCGTCGGCTGGATGCCGAAGGACATGTCGCCTTCGGGTGAGGACGAAACAGCGCCGTCAGAAAATGACCACACTCTGAATCCAGATCAGAGAGAAGCGTTCGGCTCAGTCTGCTCGGCTATCATTCCCCAGAAGCATCAGGTTTTTATGCTTCAGGGCGTCACAGGAAGCGGAAAAACGGAAATTTATATGCAGGCCGCGAGGTGCTGCATAAACAATGGAAAGAAGGCTCTCATACTTGTCCCTGAAATTGCGCTTGCGACGCAGATAATAGTGCGGTTCATGAAACGGTTTGCCGGGCGCGTCGCCATCTGGCACAGCTCGCTCTCGATGTCGGAGCGTCTTTTCGAATGGAACCGCATCGTTTCCGGGGAAGTGGACATCGTTATAGGGGCAAGGTCCGCAGTGTTTGCCCCGCTCGAAAACATCGGGCTTATCGTGGTGGACGAAGAACACGAAGCTTCATATAAACAGGAACACAGACCCATGTACCACGCAAGGGACGCGGCCGTACAGCGCGCCAAACTCGTCGGTTGCCCGGTCGTGCTCGGCGGGGCTACTCCTTCGCTTGAAACCATCCACATGGTCAGGAGCGGAAAAATCAAAAGGCTCACTTTGCCAAGCCGCATCGGAGCCAGCGAGATGCCCGACATTGCCATCATCGACATGCGCAGGGTTCAGCCCTCGCGCGTCACCTCTCTTTTCAGCCCGGCTCTCATCAACTCGGTGGCGGAAACCTTCGAGAAAAACGAGCAGTCCATGATTTTTCTCAACCACCGGGGATACGCTCAATATATCCAGTGTTTCAGTTGCGGCGAGACTATTAAGTGCCCCCTCTGTTCGGTGAACATGAAGTACCACAGGATGGAGGCTCTGCTGAAATGCCATATCTGCGGCCACAGCGAGACGAAACCGGAGCGGTGTCCGAACTGCGGCGCCGGCGGGTCGGCTCTACGCTACTACGGGTTCGGAACAGAAAGGGTTATGAATCAGCTTAAGAGGAAGTTTAAAGACGCCCGCATAGAGCGCATGGACAGAGACACCGTGACCCGGCGCGGCGAGTACCGTCGCATAATAAATGCTTTCGAGGAGCGGGAAATAGACATCCTCATCGGCACTCAAATGATTGCGAAAGGATTGGATTTCCCCGGTGTCACTCTAGTCGGCGTAATCTCGGCGGACAGCATAATCAACATGCCTGATTTCAGGGCGGGAGAAAGAACTTTCCAGCTTCTAACTCAGGTCGCGGGCCGCGCGGGCAGACGAGACATACCCGGTCGCGTGATAATTCAGACCCTCAATCCCGACCATCCCGCCATCCGCGCCGCTGCCGGCGGCGACCCTGATGATTTCTACGACTTTGAACTAAAGATACGCCGCGAAGCTCTCTATCCTCCTTTCACACAGATGGCTAACTTTATCATTTCTTCCGAAGATGAAAGAGAATCCGCGTCGGTTGCCAACGAAATGCTGGCCGCGCTCGAAAAAGCAGCTGAAAACGCGGAAAAAAATGAATACATCGGATTGCTCGGCCCGGCGGAAGCCCCGTTCTTTAAGATGCACAATAGATTCAGATATCTTGTTCTACTCAGGGGAGCGTCAATCAAAGTCGTTCTTGCTGTCGCGCGCGAAGCTATGGAAGCTCTTCCATCCACATCCCGCAAATGCGTATCCGTAGATGTTAATCCTCAGAATATGATGTGATAACATTAATCAGTCCGTTTTCCACTAATTAGTCAGGAATATATTATCGACGAATCCTTCATTAGTCCTCCCTGAAAAAGTGTAAAAGAATCGTTGTAAAAGGGTTTACACCAAAAAGCATCCAAAATAGAATTGCAAGAAAGAGAAGTAAAACATGACTTTCGGCGATGCAGGATTTAATGATACAAAAGAGTAGCAATGAAGCCGTTTTTCAGGCAAGTGTTTGTAAGACCCCATCGCTGTTAACGAAGTGTCCGAATGCTTTCAGGACTAGCTGTTGGGTCTCGG
>JAKQBV010000135.1 GCA_029573925.1 bacterium | reverse complement strand
AGACCATTACAAGACCGCCATCTATTTCCACTGCGGCGGTCTCGACCTGTATCCGAAATTCAATCCGTGAAAGGAATCAACATGCGCTCCGGCCTTGTACACAATATGTTGCGGTTACCCACTCAAAACCCGGATGCGCGTTTAGTTTGTTTAATTTGGAGTGCGACAATCGCCGCAGTCCAAATTTACGCAATTTCACTATCTGAGCTTTAGTGGCAATCAGGAAACTTTTTAATGAGAACTTTCAGAACATCCCGCATATTAAAAAACAACAAAGAGTCTTTTAACTCCTTGAAGCGAAGCAATGCGTTTCTATTCAATCTCAAACAATCTCTCCGGCGACCTGCGGATTAGCGGCTAAAATATTTATTGATTTTTACGCTCGCTCAAGTATAATCCGTCGCGGTTTGGCATGCGCATCTGTCCGGCTCGGCGCGCGCAGGGAAACAAATCTTTTTTCACGGCGCGAAGAGAACAAGGGCAACGGGGGTTTTCTCATGAGCAAGGTCTTTGAAAGCTGCGCGGAAGCTGTGGCCGACATCGAAGACGGGGCCACCGTCATGGTCGGCGGTTTCACGGGAAGAGGCACTCCTTCCCAACTCCTGCTGGCCCTTCGTGAAAAGGGGCCGAAAAACCTCGCCATAGTCAGAAACGACGCGAGCGGCGGTTGGAAGAACCCTATCGACGTCGATATCCTCATCGAAGCGGGCATGGTCAGAAAAGTCATCACCTGTTTTGCGGTGTTCGGCTCGCCGAAAAAAGTGAGCCTGCTCGAGCGGGCGGCTATGGACGGGCTGGTCGAGGTGGAACTTGTGCCGCAGGGCACGCTTGCTGAAAGGATACGCGCTGGCGGGGCCGGGATAGGCGCTTTCTACACCCCGGTCGGAGTCGGAACCGAAGCCGCCGCCGGAAAGGAAGTCCGCGTTATCGGCGGGCGCGAAATGATACTCGAACACGCGCTCAAGGCCGACTTTTCCCTCATAAAGGCCCATCGCGCGGACACCCTAGGCAATCTCGTCTACCGCATGAGCGCGCGAAACTTCAACCCGATTATGGCTATGGCTTCCAGAACCACCATCGCCGAAGTCGAGAACCTTGTGGATGTCGGCGGTATCGACCCGGACGAAGTTATGACCCCGTGCATCTTCGTCCGCCGCATCGTCCCCACAGGAAAGGTTGCGTGATAATCATGGGCGAAATGATGTCTGACGAAATAATGGCGCGGCGCGTGGCGCTAGAACTGAGCGGCGACTGCTTTGTGAACTTGGGCATAGGCATGCCCATGCTGGTGTCGAACCACATCGGAACCGGCAAACAGGTGATGTTTCAGGCGGAAAACGGCATCCTCGGCGTCGGCCCCCGCGCCGAGCCGGGCATGGAAGACAAAGACCTCGGCAACGCCGGAGACGAACACGTCACAGTCTCCGCCGGAGCCTCCTTCATGGACAGCGCCACCGCGTTCGACATGATCCGGGGCGGACATCTGGACGCCACCGTTCTCGGCGCTTTTCAGGTTTCAGAAAAGGGCGACCTCGCCAATTGGAAACTTCCCGGCAGGAAGCTCGGAAGCTACGGCGGCGCGATGGACTTGGCGGCGGGCGCGCGCAAGGTCATCGTCATGATGAAGCACGTCACCAACGACGGCCTCCCTCGCATCGTTCGCGAGTGCTCCTATCCGCTCACCGCGAAAAACTGCGTCTCCCTCATAGTCACCGACATCGCGGTGATAAAGGTCGTAGACGATGGTCTTGAACTCTGCGAGACCGCCCCCGGCTGGACTCCCGCTCAAGTTCAGCAATTAACCGAGCCGCCGCTAATCGTCCGAAACGTCTCCTCATGGCCTCTTTCGGTCTCCTGACTCCGCCGACGAAGGTTTTTTAATTCTCAGGATGTTATAATTAATCTGTCGGTCGCGGCGCGGCAGCCGCGACATCCGGAGATATTCGCCATGTCTTACTATCCAGACTTGGACTGGGGCGCGCTTAAGCTGAGATATCCGGAGAAGTTCGCCCCGGAAAGCTTAATCTTCAGCCGCATTAGCAGGGGCGACAGGATTTTTATCGGAACCGCCTGCGGCGAGCCTCAGTATCTGGTAGGAGCTTTAATAAATTACATTGACGAGAATCCGAGGGCCTTTTTCGACGCCGAGGTGTTCCACGTATGGACCCTCGGAGTAGCGCCATACACAGACGAAAAATTCAAAAGGAACTTCCGTCACAACTCCTTCTTCATCGGCGAAACCACCCGCGAAAAAGTCAACCGGGGCATGGCCGACTACACGCCCGTATTCCTATCCCGCACGCCCGCAATGTTCCGCAGCGGGCTTATTCCCATAGACGTCGCCCTTGTCCAGACATCTCCGCCGGACGCGGACGGCCGCATGAGCTTAGGCATCAGCGTCGATATCGGAATGGCCGCCGTCGAAAGCGCCCGGCTCGTCATAGCCCAGATCAACCCCGCAATGCCCAGAGCGCATGGAAACACTTTCATCAATGTCCGCGACGTTGACTACCTTGTCGCATTTGAAGAGCCTCTCATCGAGTTTCGCAGGCAGGTCTCAGACGACATCGCCAACCGCATCGGCGACTATGTTGCCCGCATAGTTCAGGATGGCGACACTATTCAGGTAGGCTATGGCGGCATCCCGAACGCAATACTCTCAAATCTGTCCGGCAAGCGCGGCCTAGGCGCTCATACCGAACTGCTCACAGACGGCCTCGTCGAACTTATGAAATCCGGAGTGGTCGACAACTCCCGCAAAAGCCTCCACAAAGGCAAGACTATCGCCTCATTTTGCATGGGAACCTCCCCATCATATGACTTTGTCCATGACAATAGGAACATCGAGTTCAGACCAATCGACTACGTGAACAACCCGCTGGTCATCGCCCGGAACAACAATATGACCGCAATCAACAGCGCCCTTGAGATCGACCTGACCGGACAGGCCACAGGCGACTCGATAGGCAAATACTTCTACAGCGGTATCGGGGGCAGCGCGGACTTCATGCGCGGAGCGGCCTTGTCGCGCGGCGGCAAAACCATACTCGTCATCCAGTCCACCGCCCGCGACGGTTCCTCTTCCCGCGTCAAACCCTTCCTATCCCACGGCGCAGGCGTTACCATCTGCCGAGGCGACATCCACTATGTCGTTACCGAACACGGCATCGCCAGCCTCCTCGGCAAAAACATTCGCGAGCGAGCCATGTCTCTCATCTCCATCGCCCACCCCGATTTCAGAGAATGGCTAGTAGAAGAAGCAAAAAAGGAAAACCTTATATACCGCGACCAGATGTTCGTCCCCGGAAAACCCGGCGATTACCCAGAAGAGCTTGAGACATATAAGACAACCGAATCAGGGCTTGAAATCCTCCTGCGACCTGCGCGCATCAGCGACGAACCCGCCCTAAAGGACTTCTTCTACTCCTTGTCCGACAAAAGCATGGAACGCCGCTTCATGAGCGCCCGCAAGGATATGCCCCACGAGCGCCTTCAGGAATTCGTCGCCGTCGACTACACCAAACAGATGATTATTTTCGCAGAGGTCCGCATCGACGGCATAGATAAGATTATCGGCATGGGACAATACTTCATCTGCAAAAGCTCTCACACGGGCGACGTCGCTTTCGCTGTCCGGGACGAATGGCATAACAAAGGCGTAGGCACGGAACTGCTCAACTACCTGAACCTGCTTGCGGTCCGTCACGGCCTAATCGGCCTTTCAGGCGAAACTCTTTCAGAAAATGAGCCTATGCTTCATGTCTTCAAGAAAAACGATTTCGAAATCGTTGAAAGCGACATCTTCGGAGCCGTCGCATTAGAAAAAACTTTCAATAAACCTTCAGGACATCCGGCGGCAGCGCAAAGCGTCTCTGACTGCAAGAACCAAACCGAAGAACAACTTTAATAAACTTCTCTTCGGCAGTTCTTCAAAACGTTTCAACCTGATATGCGACCTCTGAAAAAAACCTTCCCGGGCGGCGTCTCAAGCTGCGTTTGGCGTGGCCACAGCGAAGAACAGCGCCTTATTTTCTTTAATGCGCGCAAGCCGCTTTTTATGGGCCGCCAATAGGCGATTATAGTTCTGGTATAATATCCCCGCCGGACACGGAGGTAGCGCGCACGATGCAAAAGCTTAAATTCGGAATAATGTCTACTGCGCACGCGAACAACTTCACGATGCTGCCTATGGCCGGCAGAATCGACGACATGGAAATCGCGGCAGTCGCCTCGCGCGGCATACAGAAGGCGAAAGAGTACGCCGCGCGCAACGGCATCCGAAAAGCGTTCGGAAGCTACGAAGAGCTTGTCGCCGACCCTGATATCGACTGCGCGTACATCTCCATGCCGAACTCCATGCACAAGGAATGGGCGGTGAAAGCGTTGCGCGCCGGCAAACACGTGCTCTGCGAAAAACCGCTTGCGTCGAACGAGCGTGAAGCGCGAGAGATTGAGGACGTCGTCAGGGAGACGGGGCGAACATTCGCCGAAGCTTTCCACTACCGCTATCACCCGCTTGCGGACAAGCTGGAAGAAATCATCCGTTCGGGGCGCATCGGCAATGTCGTCGAAATCGACGCCGCGTTCAACAACCGGGTGAGGGACAGAAAGAAGCCCCAGCTTTCGCCTGAGCTTGGTGGCGGCGCGCTGATGGACACAGGCTGCTACCTAGCGAGCTTTTCGCGCTGGATCGCCGGTTGCGACGAAGCCGAAGTCGTCTGGGCGAAATCGACAAAGACCGAGACGGGCGTTGACGGCACGACGGCGGCCTCGCTCAGGTTCGCAAACGGGGTGACCGCGAACATCGTTTGCAGCATAGACCTGACGCAGCCCGTGTCCGCGTTCATACGAGGCGACAGAGGGTCGATTTTCATCAACAGGCCGTTCTGCCCCGGATGGCAGAAAGACGGCGCGGTCAAAGACGTCTATTTTTTCATCGTTCAGCGCGGCCTGAATATCGAGAGGATAAAAGTCCCCACTGTCACATCATACCACTGCCAGTTGAAAGAGTTCTGCCGCGCGGTAGCCGAAGGCCGGCAAACAGTCACAGACGCCGGGCAGGGAGCGCTGAACATGCGGCTCATAGACGCCATTCGCGACAAAACCAAAGCCTGAAAGCTTCCCGAATCGCCCCCGCAAACCCGCGCTTGCTGTGACAAATCTTCAGTCGGAACGGGACTGGATTTGCTGATGGTTTCTCTTCAGAATTGACTCAATCAAGGGCTGGTTTTACAATTGAGCATGAAACCGATACGTCTCACAGCCCATGCTGAAAGTTATTGCGAAGACAGAGGCTTCAGCGTCCGGGAGGTGGAAACGGCAATCAGGGAAGGCAACTGGCAGCCCGCCGAACGAAACAGACTTCAGTGCCGAAAGGAATTTCTTTACAAGTCGGAATGGCTTGGAAAATACTACGAAACAAAAATGGTCAAACCTATCTTCGTTGATGAAGCCGATGAGATTGTTGTCATCACGGTTTATACTTTTTACTACTGACCGGAGGTTGATATGCGGATAACTTATGATAAAGAAGCGGATGCGCTCAGAATAATCTTCAGGGAAACCACCGTTACCACCAAAGAACTTGGCGACGGCATAGCGTTGGACTTTGATTCAGACGGGAAAATAGCCGGAATCGAAGTCCTTGACGCCGTCAGCCGCCTAGGCGAAAAAGATACCCTTAAAAAGGTCGTTCTCGAAGGCATCGGCGCGGCGGTATGAGAACATTATCAATATAGATATATGTCTGTTTCAGATCAGCGTAAATCAGGATTGATGCAGGAAGCGGCATTTCACTGTGATTTCATCGAAAAGTAAAGGCCCATCGCTAATGGACGCTGAAAACCGCAGAATGTTAGATAAAGACACAATTCCGAACGATAAGACGGTGAAAGAATGGATTGGCGCTGAAAACCGAAGACGTTGGACATACATCGTTCAATTCATCGAATCTAATTACCCAGATGTTTTTTCACAAGACTGGCTGTTCGGCGGAAAACACGGCTGGAGCCTACGGTTTAAAAAGAGTCAATCATTCTGTACTCTTATTCCGGAAAAAGACCGACTACTGATTGTAATAGTTCTAGGCAAGAAAGAGCGCGAAAAGACGGAATCAATATTGTCTGAACTACACCCGCAGATACGTGAGTTGTACGATAAATCCCAAACATATCATGAT
>JAKQBV010000100.1 GCA_029573925.1 bacterium | reverse complement strand
TTCATCTTTCACGCAATACATGGTATTCTTTGTGTGTACATCAGCACCGATGTACTTCTTCATCGCTATCTCTCCTTTCTCTCTCGTTTGATACAACTGTATCACACTACCGGGAGAGATAGCCTTTATCATGGTATCAGGATAATATTCCGCATGGAGAAGTTTCACGCGGGAGGCATTGAGGTTTGTTTCGGAGCGGGACGCCGCGACTGGCTGAAACTCAGCTACCCGGCGGACTACGGCTTGTTCGCGCGGGTCCAGTGGCGCGGGTTCGAGTTCGACTTCAATCTGAACGGACAACTTAAATGGGTCGGCGGCAAACCGCCCGCGTGGCCGGACGCGCGCGAAAGGCTCAAACGCACCGCCGCAAACGATTTCGTGTACTACGCCGTCTTCGGGTACGAGTCCGCGCGCGCGCTGACGGGAGCCTACTACGTGCCGTACACCGGGCGCGACGACCCCGAAGTTTTCAACGAGCGGCCTTTCGACAGACCGTTCATCGGGGAGGCTCTCGCCGCTTTCGACTCTCTTGTCGATGCCGCGCGGGATATCTCCGCGTCTCCGCCTCCCGGCTCTCATCCGCGCGCCGTCGAATTTCTGTCGCTGGCGGGCCGCAACGGGCGCGAAGCCCTAGCCGCGTCCGCCGAACGGCTGCGCGACATCATCGGCTGCTCCGTGCCCGTTCTGCCCCCGGACACCATAGAGGTCGATTACGAGGTGGTTCCGGTGGCGGTGGCAGACGGCTGCGCGTATCAGTGCGGTTTCTGCGGTTTCAGAGAACCGGGGTTCAACGTCCGCTCTTCGGAAAACGTTCTTTCACAGATAGGCGCGCTGGCGGATTTCTACGGGGCCGACCTTGTCAACCACAACGCGCTGCTGGCCGCCGGCAACGACGCTCTGGCGGCGGGGGCGGACGCCATAGAGCGCGCCGCGCTCGCGGCTTATGAACGCTTCGACTTCGCGCGCTCTTATCATGACGGGGCGAGGCTGTTCATGTTCGGCTCCGCCGGGGCGCTGCTCGGCGCCCGCGAGGCCGACCTCAAAACGCTTGACGCTCTCCCGTTCGAGTCCGTCGTCAACGTCGGACTGGAATCGCTGGACGGAGAAACGCTGACGGCGCTCGGAAAGCCGCTCTCAGCTTCGGACGCCCGCGAGGCGCTCGCCCGCGCTCTTTCCATTAACTCTTCAATGAAAAACCTGCGCGTCTCTGTAAACTTTGTGGTGGGCGACGCGCTGCCGGAACGTCACTACGACGAGATAAAGAAAGCGCTCTCCGACCCCGCCCTCAGACGCGCCCGCAACACTGTCTATCTGGCTCCTCTCATAGGAGCTTCACCGCGCAGGGACACCATACGCCGCCTAATGGAAATCAAACGCGCCTCCCGCGCCGATGTTTTTCTCTATCTGTTTCAAAGACTTTGAAAAAAGCCGATGTAAAAACAGAAGTCTATGCTGCGCCTCCGGCGGCCAAAGAGAAATTTTTGAAAAAGTTTCTCTTTGGAATCTCTTCAAAACGTTTCACTGGGCGTCTGGGAGAGAATCGCCGCCGCGCTTCTTCTCCCGACGCAAATCAATCCGCCCTCATCGCCGCCCATAACCGAACAGCGCAAGATGTCGATTGCTGTAAATAAGCGAGAGCAAGACTTGCCTTGTTTTTCTGCATGAATAATAATTGTGCATTAATTATAATGAATAATAGCATCAAAAAAACACTTCTTGCATGGTGTGAAGTATCATGGTAAAAATTCACGACCGCGATTATTTTTACAAATATACAACAAGCGAGACGGCTATTGCTGTTTTAAGAAACAAACAGATACATTTGCGTTCTCCGATTTATTTTAACGATCCATTTGATTCGAGGATAACATTGGGATTTGATAGGGTGACGCAGGATTTCGATAAGATATGTGAAAGCGAGTTTAGAAGACTTGTGCTTGGTGATGATAATATAAAGGTAAGTTCAGCCCATCTAGCAACTCAAATAATTGCTTCGTTGCGGAGAAATAGGTCGAGCGTGTCCCCAGTATGGCTACATGAACAAATAGAAGAACTTAAAACGAAATTTCTTGGCACAATGGATGCAATTGAAGCATCTTTCATAAATGATGCCGAGCATAAAGTTGAGAGCGTTGTGGCATTCTGTGTTTCTGAAACAAACGATAACCTATTGATGTGGTCTCATTATTCCGATGGACATAAAGGCGTTGTGTTAAGATTTAAATGTATGCCGGAACAAGACACCATACTATGCGCGGCGATGCCTGTGAAGTATCAATCAAAATATCCAACAATATGCACTGATGAGGAATACTTGAAACATTATACTGGTCAAAATGAATTGCCACTGGACGAATTGTATGAACGCATGGTTTTCACTAAAAATGTTAATTGGAGTTATGAGAAGGAATGGAGGTGCGTTGGTCCAAGACTCAATATTGACACGGAGTTTCAAGAGAACCAAATATTTAAAGAAGAGATTGACGAGATATATCTCGGTTGTAGAATTAGCAACGAAGACAAGGAACAACTATTGAATATTATTGAGAATGATTTTGCTCATGTTGTGGTTTACGAAGCGAAAGCGAAATCACATGAGTTTGGATTGGAATTCAAAAAGATGAAATAAGATCAACTGCCAGTAACTTGAAGTTGGGTGCCACCCCCAAACTCGTTTGGGGGTGCAATAGCGGCGACAACTCAATTGCAGTAGAATAAGCATATGGCAAACAGTAATATTCCTTATCGAAAAATATGCTCGCGATATAACATCCCCGGCCATGCTCATGAGTTAACCTTTTCATGCCACAAGAGACAGAAATTTCTTAAAGACAATAGAACCTGTGATTATCTTGCGAAATCGGTTGCAAGAGCCGGAGAAATGTATGGTTTTCATGTATGGTCTTATGTGTTCATGCCGGATGCCGCCGCTGGATTGAAAATGACCCCTAGTGCTGGAGTAATATTGACCCCTTAGTATGACAAGATAATATCAGTAACAATGAGAGTAAGCAAGAGCAAAGAGAAGCCCCTTAAGGGGCGGCGTAGGGCCTAACGTTGTTG
>JAKQBV010000095.1 GCA_029573925.1 bacterium | reverse complement strand
CTTCCGCCCCGGAAGAGTTTCTTAAACTCGATTGCGTAGACGCTGTCGTAAGAGGAGAGGGCGACCTTGTCATAGCAGACATCCTCGATTCCATCGAACACGGCGGCATACGTCCTGATATCGATAATGTCTGCGTCAATATTGACGGCGTTCCGCGCCTCAATCCTCTTCGCCCTCTCATTCAGGATTTGGATTCCCTTCCTTTTCCGGATAAAACGCTTTACGCGGACACTCCCGTCAACGCCTCCGACATCTACACCATCATGGCTTCAAGAGGTTGCCCTTACAGATGCACTTTCTGCAACAACGACCTGATGAAAAAACTATACGGCGCGAAAGGCTACGTAAGAACTAGAAGCGTGGCGAACGTGATTGAAGAGCTTTTAATGGCGGTCAAAACATACGATTCAAGACATGTGAATTTTTATGACGAGGTGTTCGGAGCGAAAAAAGAATGGATGCGCGAATTCGCGACCGAGTACAAGAAAAGGATAGGATTGCCCTATATAGCTTGCGCCAATCCGAACATGGTTGACGAAGAGCATGCGGCCCTGCTGCGCGAATCGGGCTGCGTGAAAGTCGATATCGGGGTGCAGACGATAAACGAAAAGAAACGCCGCGAAATTTACAATCGGGCCGAATCAACGGAAAAAATCCGTCGCTCTATACTGCTGTTGCAGGAAGCCGGGATATTCGTCGCTGCGGAGAACATCGCAAATTTCCCGACGGAATCGGAGTCGGACATGGTCGAGATGGCGCGCTTCTACAACGATACGCGCCCGGATGTGCTGAAGGTTTTCTGGTTGCGCTATTTTCCGGGCACGGAGATAATTGACATCGCGCTCAAGCACGGCGCGCTGAATGAATCGGACCTGAAAAAAATCGACGCCGGAGAGCATGTCGGCTCGATAACTATCGACAACGCTTCGCCGAAGCTGCACAGGAAGTTTTACATTCTCTATGTGTTGACTCAGGTTCTCCCGCGCGGCCTCGTTGAAACGATAATAAACAAACGCCTGTACAGGTTGCTGCCGACATCTTTTCTGCCGGGAATTGCGTACACCGCGTACAGGCTGTTGATGAAGAAGTCGCCTGACGCGGAAATAATGATGCGTCAGCACGCAAAAAGGTATAAATTCTATTTAAAGGAATTTTTCAAGGGGCGGGGCGGCAAAGGCTGAGACTGCTGATCGGGCTATTTAATGAAGATATTACTTGTCGATCCAAAACGGCTGAATCTAGAGACATATCTGATAATTCCCAATCTGGGGCTTGCATACTTGGCGACCGCTCTAAAGCGCTCAGGACACGAACCTTCTATATGCAACGCCGCCAGAGATTCCATCAAGCCAGAAAAAGTTGCCGACATAGCCTCAGAGAATAATTTCGATGTGGTTGGAATCACAATATTCACCCCGTTTTTCAATTCTTCGGCAGTGTACGCGCAAGAGATTAGACGCAAATATCCGAGAGCTAGAATCGTCGCGGGCGGGCCTCACGCTATTTTCGAGCCTGAAGAAATCCTCAATAAAATGCCGGAAATCGATTATGTGGCATGCGGCGAAGGCGAAGAAACATTCCCTCTGTTATTAGCGGAACTTGAGAAGAAAGAAACTCCCGACGCTTCCGCTCTGTCCGCGATTCCGAACCTATGCTACCGAGACGGGCAGGGCGCGGCTCTGACGAAACGCAAACTTATTGACGATATCCGCCCTCTTGATCTTCCGGCGTGGGACCTTCACGATCCGAAAAAGTTTTCGCTGTATCCGAACGGCATATTCACAAAGAAAAACAAAGTTGCGCCGCTCATCACTACGCGCGGATGCCCTTACTCATGCCGGTTCTGCGCGGCTGGCGTAGCAATGGGGAAAAAGTTGCGCCATCGCGACCCCGATTCGATTGTGGACGAGATGTCTCTCTTGAAAAGAGATCACGACATACATGAAATTCAGATTATGGACGACAATTTCGCAGCGGACGCGAAATTCGCCATGAAGGTCTGCGAGACGATTATCCGCAGAAATACAGATGTTGTCTGGGGGTGTCCTCCCGGCATCAGAATCGACTGCATTTCTGACGAACTGATATCCGCGATGAAACGCGCGGGCTGTTACTCGACTTCTCTAGGAATCGAGTCCGGCTCTCAGCGCGTTCTCAATCTGATGAAAAAGAAGCTCAACCTTAATGAAGTTCCCGAGAAAATCGCAATACTGAAAAAACACGGCATAAGAAGCACTGGGCTTTTTATATTGGGCTATCCCGGCGAGACTGTTCAAGAGATGCGCGAAACAATAAATCTTTCTCTGAAACTCGACATCAACAGAGTGAACTTTTTCACTTTCACCCCTTTCCCCGGCAGCGAGATATACGACGAGCTTAAAGTCGCGGGAAAACTGGATAACCTCGATTACGACGAGCTTTATATCCACAACCTCGGTTATTGCGACGACTCCATACCGGAAAAGGATTTGATAAAACTCCAGAGGAATTCGCATTTTAGATTTTATCTGCGCCCGAAAATAATGTTGGGAATCGCGCGGGAAATTCACTCATTCACACAACTGAAAATAATATTTCAGAGAGCGTTCAGGATAATATTTCCGAAGAAACGCGAGCGAGGCCCATCGACACGCTGAGAGTTTTTCAGTTTATTTAATCTCATTTATAACGGATTGTCCGTATCTGTTGACGAAATATGTTCCAAAATATATTTAGAAAGAGAACATCGAACCTCGGCAAAGCCATCATCACAGTAGCGCCGCTTATCTTCGGCGTTCACGTTCGAGCTGCATGGCGATGACCATTTTTTGAATTTCGCTGGTTCCCTCGTAAATCTCGGTGACGCGGGTGTCGCGATAGAAACGCTCGACGGGGAAATCAGTCATATAGCCCATGCCGCCGTGAATCTGAACCGCCTCGTAAGCGCAGCGGTTGGCGACCTGAGAGCAGAACAGTTTGACCATCGCGGACTGTTTGGTGATTTTCATCCCCTCGTCGGCCATCCACGCGCATTGATAAACCATGAGGCGAGCCGCCTCTATCTGCGTCGCCATCTCCGCGAGCTTGAACTGTATGGCCTGTTGCCGAAGTATGGGTTTGCCGAATTGAACGCGCTCGCGGGCGAAATCGACGCTCATGTCGAGGCAGCGCCGCGACATCCCGACGCATCCGGCCCCAAGACCTAGACGTCCGTAATCAAGCGCCTTCATCGCGACGCTGAATCCTCCGCCTTCCACTCCCAGCATGTTTTCTTCCGGAACTTTCATATCTTCGAAGACAAGCTCGGCGGTCGAAGAGCCGCGTATTCCCATGTGTTTCTCAATCGAGCCGACGCTGAATCCCGGAAAGGCGCTTTCCACGATGAACGCGGTTATGCCGCCTCTGCCTTTGTCGGATTTCGCTAAATCGGCGTAAACGACTATGATGTCCGCGACCGCTCCATTCGTTATCCATATTTTCGAGCCGTTGATGACGAAACCGCCGTCGCGCCTGACCGCTTTAGTTCTGATGCCAGCCGCGTCGGAACCCGCTGTCGGCTCGGTAAGCGCGAACGCCCCAAGCTTGCGTCCGCTTGCAAGCTCTGTGAGATATTTGACCTTCTGTTCTTCATTGCCGCCGAAATAAATCGAGTTAGACGCGATCCCTATGTGAGCGCCGATCACAGTTCCGACAGTGGCGGAAGAGTATGCGACCTCTTCATTCAGCAGACAGTACGCAGTCTCGGTAAGCCCGGCCCCGCCGTATTTCTCAGGAAACGGAGTCCCCATGAATCCAAGCTCCGCCGCTTTTTTGATTATCGCGGACGGGAACGCTTCCTCTTTGTCTATTCTATCGGCCTCAGGCTCTATCTCGTTCTTGACGAAATCGCGGAAAAGTTTTTGCAGCCTGATATTGTCGTCGGAAAGATTAAAATCCATTACGAGACCTCCTGAGCGTATCGGGCGGCGGCGGAGCCGCCAAAGATTCTCAATATAATATTACACCGCATCGCCGCGTGTCAAAAATGCGCCGGAGGCGTCGGCGATTGCCCGACGCGACGCCCTGCGCTACAATTGACGGTCGTCGCGTCATCGACACGCAAGATTGACCTGAAAGACGCAGACCGCAGATTCTGGAGACCATGATGGAACTTAATAACGTTAGAACAAGATTCGCTCCTTCACCAACAGGAAGATTTCATTTCGGCAACGCAAACACAGCGTTGTTCAACTGGCTGATTGCCAGAAGATACGGCGGCGTAGTTGTCCTTCGAATGGAAGACACGGACACGGAACGCTCGACAAAAGAATACGAACGCCTAATCATCGCCGATCTTGAATGGCTTGGCATCGACTGGGACGAAGGGCCTTTAAAAGGCGGAGATTTCGGGCCGTACTACCAGAGCGAACGCGGCGGCATTTACGAAGATTACACGAAAAAACTTCTCGAATCAGGAGCGGCGTACAAGTGCTATTGCACAAAAGAGGAGCTTGACCATGCGAGGGAAGAGGCGCGCAGTTCAGGCTCTCCCGACGTGTTCAATTGCGGTTGCAGGGCGATGTCAGACGATGAAAGAATCAAAAAAGAGTCGGAAGGCGATGCGTTCTCCGTAAGGTTCATGACTCCCAAGAACGATAGAATCGTCCTCAACGACCTGTTGCGCGGCCCCATCGAGTTCGACACGAACGACATCGACGACTTTATTATCGCGCGCTCGGACGGCTCTCCGACTTTTCTTCTAACCAACGCCGTAGACGACGCATTGATGAAGATAACTCACGTAGTAAGAGGTGAAGACCATATATCGAACACGCCGAAACAGATGCTGGTGAACCGCACGCTCGGACTTCATGTGCCGGAATATCTTCACACAGCGATGATCCTAGGACAGGACAGGACGAAGCTCTCGAAAAGGCACGGCGCGGTGTCTGTTTTCCAGTTCAGAGAAAAAGGATACCTTCCCGAATCTATGGTGAACTATCTGGCTTTCCTCGGATGGAACCCCAAGGACGACCGGGAATTCTTCACGATTAGGGAACTGGCCGAAGCATTCTCCATCGAGGCCATGAGCAAGGCTCCTTCTGTCTTCGACGAGGCGCGCCTGCACTACCTCAACGCTTATTGGATGAAGACGATAGACAGAAGCAGAGTGGTAAAAATGTGGGTTGACTATCTTGTGGAGCGGGGATATGTCACAGCCGACGAAGCGGAAACGAAGCGGGGATGGATACAGCGCATCGTCGAGATATCAGCGGAGAGAGTAAAAATACTAAGCGACATAGACGAATACGCGGATTTCTTTTTCAAAGACGTAGAGTCTTACGACGAAAAAGGAGCCAAGAAACATTTTTCTAAAGAGAACGCGGCGGACAACATCGCGATGGTCAAGTCCGAACTGGCCTCCGTCGAGCCTTTCAATCACGACGGCATAGAGAAGATGTACGTCCGTTTGAAAGAGGAAAAAGGGCTTGGAGCCAATCAGACGATACACCCGGTAAGGCTTGCCCTCACAGGTAAAACCTTCGGTCCCAGCCTTTTCGAATTGATGGAATTGCTAGGACGGGATGTCTGCTTGGCTCGGCTTGATCGCGCCGAAAAACACATACGCGAGACTTCGGCTTCGGTATAAATATCTGATTCAAATCATTGCGATTGAATAATCAAAGCGAATTTTTTCATTTCATTTCTGTCTTTAACAGAGATTCGAGATGATTACTTCTTTATAGCGCTCGATGTGTTATTGTGTTAAAATCAGAGTGAAATTCATCTTATGGTTATGCCTGCATTGATGTTCTAATATGTTTTTCGGAGAGAGACATGAAAGTTTTAATGACGGGCGGTTCGGGATATTTCGGAAAATTGCTGGCAGGGCGGCTTCGCGAGGAGTTTGGCGACGATATCGATATTGTGGGAGTCGATGTGCGCGAGTGCAATGTGGACGAACAAGAATGTTCGGACATGAGACACGTTTTCGGCGATTCGCGTAAAAAGCGGATCGAAGACGTGTTCAAGACGGAGGGCAGCATCGACGCCGTCATACACCTCGCGTTCGGACAAAGCGAAGAGATGTCAACCGACGAGCGAATGATGACCAACGTGTATGGCACGTTCCAGATGCTGGGGCTGGCAAAAAAGTACGGCGTCAGGCAGTTTATCTATCCGAGTTCGACGATAGTTTACGGAGCAAGGCAGGACAACCCGGCTCTTCTGCGCGAGAGGCATCCTCTGCTCGGCAACAGGGATATTCCGAGCGTGAGAGACCGCATTGAGGCGGACATGATATGCCAGACGCAGGCGCAGAGTTCAAGCTGTCTACGAGTAGTGATATTGCGAATGGTTCCCATTTGGAGGAGTTCGGGCGAGAGCCTTCTTACGATGTACATGAAGGGCGACTATGTGCCGACGCTTCTAGGGTTCGATCCGATGTTTCAGATAATTTATGAAGACGAAGTGCTTGACGCTTTTATGGCCGCTCTGAAATGCCCGACCGCCAGAGGCGCTTACAACATCAGAGGCCACATCCATCTTCCTCTCGGCGAAGTTATCCGCAGGCTCGGCAAAAAACCGGTTCCGCTCCCCGATTTCTTGGTTCACAACAACGGCAGATTCATTTGGTCAAAGAAACTGTCTTTTGATTTTAACTATATCAAATATCCGTTCACGGTCGACGGCGCGAGGGCTTTTGAGGAGTTGGGATATGATCCTGCCGCTCTGAAAAAAAGCCGCGCGGAAAGAAACAAGCCCAGAGATGACAGCGCTGCGCCTGATGTTTCGGGAACAGCCGTCGGCTCTTAAGACGCGCCCGCGCGGGCGATTGCCTTGCTAATTTCTATGACGGGAGACGCAATGGACGATTACAGGGAATTGAAAAACAAGGATTTCTTCGACGGAACCGCAGTCGAATTCATGAAGAACAAAATCCAAAATTCTGATATCGCTTTCGATGAAAACGGATATGACGATTTCGGGACCAGCTTGGAAGTGATATCGAAGGTTGGCGCTATTATCCTCTTTATTTATAAGAACTATTTCAAGGCGGAAGCGCACGGCATCGAAAACATTCCGGTTGAAGGGCCGGGCCTCATAGTGTCCAATCACGCGCCGATTCTTCCTTTCGACGCCGCGATGATATGGACTGCCGGGCTTGTGGAACTGGAAAAACCCCGTTTCATAAGAACGATTGTGAACAAATCGATACCGGGGATACCCGGCGGGTCGGTGCTTGTTATACGCGGCGGACAGATAGTCGGCTGTGATGAAAACGTCAAAAAAGTTTTCGAGAATCAGAATCTAATAGTCGTGTTTCCCACAGGGGCTGAAGGCGACGTTCACACGATTTTCGATAAATACAAGGTTGATAAATTCACCGTCGGTTTCATGGAATACGCTCTGAAATACAGAACGCCGATAATACCTACTTGCGTGACGGGTTCGGAAGAGGCGGCCATGACTCTGGGCAAAGTCGATCTGAATTTTCTAGGCTTCAAGCATCTGCCCCTGACGCCATTGTTCCCATGGCTGGGGTTGTTGGGACTTGTGCCGCTGCCGTCTAAATTCGACATTTATTTCGACACGCCTATAAATTATTATGAAGAGCATCCTGACGCTATGGCGGAGCCTAAGCGAGTGCGTGAGCTTGTGGACGGATTGAGGAGCCACATACAGGGAATGCTGAACGAAAGGCTCGGATTAAATCACCCATAAAAAATCCGTCGGCGGGCGTTATACGGCGATTGTCCCGCCGGACAATGACATTTTTTTGTTGATTTCGAGGCGAGCGCCTGTATTATATGATGATGATAGGAAGGCTTAGGAGAAGCGACGAATTGAATTCAACATCTGAAATCGAAAAAAAACGAATACTCATCGTCGACGATGAATCGGACATTACCGATTACATAGAAGAAATTCTACGAGACAAGTACGACTTGCTGAGAGCGGAGAATGGCATAAAAGCGCTCTCAATCCTCAAAAACGAAATAATTCATCTCGTTTTAATGGATATCGCCATGCCGGGCGACAAACTCGAAAGGCTTTCGGGCCTAGACGCGCTGAAAGCGATAAGGTCGAACGAAGACACCGCGGAAATTCCTGTCATAATGGTTACGGCCTTAAGCTCCCGCGAGCATAAGCTCGCCGCTAAACAAGCCGGCGCAAACGACTATCTGGAAAAACCATTCAAAAACGATATTCTATTGAAAAAAGTATCAAATCTGCTGGACGATCCTCAAAGCGACTCTTAAGCTGCCGCATCCTCTTAGGAACTTCATCGCCTTCTTGATTGTTTTAAAAGTTAGAAAAGGTTTTATGTTAGGCATGATGCGATTCACAAAAGACGCAAGCTCAGTCATCGGGAAGAAGGCGCAATTATGAATATAAAAATCATCGCGGCGGCATTAATCGCGCTAATAGCGGCATTTGCCTTGTTCGGCATGTTTCGTCGTGAAAGCATGGACGCGCGCGCAATCGGAGGAGAGAAAAAAATGACAGCGATCAAAACTGAGAAGGCGACTTTTGCGGGAGGATGCTTCTGGTGCATGGAGGGGCCGTTCGAGAAAATAGATGGCGTGATTTCCGCTGTGGCTGGATACACCGGCGGACACCTTGACGATCCTTCGTATGAGGATGTGACATCCGGGGACACCGGGCATCTGGAGGCCGTTCAAGTGGAGTTTGACCCGGACAAGGTGAGCTACGAGACACTGGTAGAGGTTTTCTGGAGGCAGATAGACCCGACGGATGAAGGGGGGCAGTTCGCCGATAGAGGGACTCAGTACGCAACTGCGATTTTTTTTCATGATGACAATCAAAAGAAAACTGCTGAAACGTCTAAAGGGCGGCTGGAAAAACTTGGAGTGTTCAACCGACCGATTGCGACGGCGATAAGACCGGCGGAAAAATTTTATCCGGCGGAGGATTATCATCAGGATTATTACAAAAAGAATCCCGCCCGGTACAATGCTTACAAGTCGGCTTCAGGCAGGACGGGGTTCATAGACAAGGCATGGAAAGGATGTCCGTTGCCGCGAACGGCAGTTCAGCCACCCGAATCAAACAGGATTGTCGATATACCGGGGGACGATGAGTTGAAAGAGAAGCT
The DNA here is from genome assembly GCA_029573925.1 of bacterium. GTDB lineage: Bacteria > UBP15 > UBA6099 > UBA6099 > UBA6099 > UBA6099. The sequence continues at coordinate 1,578 of JAKQBV010000095.1, read as the reverse complement.
TTCCCCGTTGCAGTACGACGTCACAAGGCGCAACGCGACAGAGTCGCCTTTCGACAATGAATACTGGAACAACAAAAGGGAAGGCATATATGTGGATGTGGTTACAGGCGAGCCTCTATTCAGTTCAAAGGACAAGTTCGATTCCGGAACGGGTTGGCCGAGTTTCACCCGGCCTATCAATAAAAGCAGCATAGTGGAAAAGAAGGATTCGTCGCACGGGATGGTTCGAGTGGAAATAAGGAGCAAGGCTTCTGATTCGCATCTGGGGCATGTGTTTGAGGACGGCCCGGCTCCGGAAGGAACGAGGTATTGCGTCAACTCGGCGGCGTTGAAGTTCGTTCCTGTGGAGGATTTGGAAAAGGAAGGTTATCCGGAATACAAGCGATTATTTGAGTGAGCCGGCTTGAAAGCCACCATATTGAAGAGAATCTGAATCGATAGATTTTTGAGAGAAATAAGACGAATTCCTCATAGTAATGTCATTCGTCAACATTTTTTGCTCGGGCGTCTTTGCAGGACAATTTTATTGATATAATTATTCTGTGAAAACTTGGGCAATCGCCATCAGTTTAACTAGCAGGGCGCTGCGGGCGGGAATATTTGCGTCTGCCATCGTCGTTGTCGCCATGACGTTCGCGGGATGCGGCGGCGGGGGAGGGATGTCGAGGGAGTTGGTGAATTTTCCTCCGATAGTCGAAGCATTAGAGGTCTCTAAGAAGGATATCATAATCGGCGAACAGACGACGATTACGGCGAGGGCGAGCGACCCGAACGGAGACTCGGTAAGATACGAATGGAGCGCGGACCCCGGCGGAACATTGATAAAGATGGAGGAGAACAAATATATCTTCACAACAGCGCTGAGCGGAGAGTTTACAGTGCGGGTCAGAGTAAACGACGGGAAGGACAATCTGTGGACGGACGCTGAGACCAAGATACGGTGTCTCGGAGCGACGGCGGAACACGGCGGGGCAACGGGCAAATTAATATTGAATATGGCTCACAATGCCGATCGCGTTTCAGAGACTGGCGAATACTCGTATGAAGCTCTCGATTCGCCGATTATATTGAGGGACGAGACGGAACGCGATATCACGCGGCGGACGATGTATAGAGGCAAGAACATCGCGACAACGTCGTGCGAAGCCGAAGAATTCAGAGCCGGGGAACTGATGGTCGGCTTGAGGAACGGAGTGTCGGTTTCTGATTTCGCCGCTTCTCGCGGATTGGGCGTTAAGAAGAAAAGAGAAGTCGGTTTTTCCTTGCTGACCATAGGAATAGGAGGGGCCGGAGAAAAAGAAGCTCTTGATATTACCCGCAGGGCATGCGTCGATCTGACATCGGACCCGGATGTGCAAACAGTCGGTTTGAACGCGATAGGCGGCGTATTTAGAACGCCTAACGATCCCATGTATTACAATCAGTGGCACTATGAATTGATTAACCTTCCGAGAGCGTGGGATATAACGACGGGCAGCGACGACGTTATTGTCGCTGTGTTGGATTCCGGGATTGTCTCAAAGCATGAGGACATGCGAGGAAGGTTAGTGGCGGGATATGACTTCATTTCGGATCCTT
>JAKQBV010000094.1 GCA_029573925.1 bacterium | reverse complement strand
AACAACGTTAGGCCCTACGCCGCCCCTTAAGGGGCTTCTCTTTGCTCTTGCTTACTCTCATTGTTACTGATATTATCTTGTCATACTAAGGGGTCAATATTACTCCAGCACTAGGGGTCATTTTCAATCCAGCGGCGGCAGACTATCCGGTTTATGGAAATAATATGCTAGCAAACCGTAGGGGCGACCCGTTGGGTCGCCCGGAAGGGATGGGAATTTGGCAAGAGGGCGACCCAGCGGGTCGCCCCTACGAGTAAAAGACAGAATCGCATTGTGCCTGTACCCGCATTTCGCTAAATATTAACACGGGAAATCTTATTGCCGCCATTCATGTGGCGCATCATTTATCAAAAACCAATCACATTTACCGGAACCCAACCGGGGTTTATGCCAAGTTGGCCGGAAAGGTTATCTCCCCAACATTTCACGCCGCCTGAGTTTGTGACCGCGCATGTGTGGCCACCGCCGGAAGAGATTGAGGCGATGCCGCTTGTGAGGCCGACAACATCATCAGGCGTATTTCTGTTTGTGTTCGTTCCGTCGCCTAGTTTTCCTTGGACGTTATCTCCCCAGCATTTGACGCCGCCGGAAGTTGTGACGGCGCATGTGTGATTGGCTCCGGAAGAAACTGAGGCGATGCCGCTTGTAAGGCCGACAACGTCAACAGGAGCATTTCTGTTTGTGTTCGTTCCATCGCCAAGCTGGCCGTAATGGTTATCTCCCCAGCATTTGACGCCGCCGGAAGTTGTGACCGCGCATGTATGCATATAACCAGTTGAAACAGAAATAACGCCGCTTGTGAGGCCGACAACATCATCAGGCGCATATCTGCTTATATCCGAACCATCTCCAAGCTGTCCATCGTAATTAAACCCCCAGCATTTAACGCCACCAGATGATGTGATCGCGCATGTATGCACATAACCAGTTGAAACAGAAATAATGCCGCTTGTGAGGTCGACAACGTCAATAGGCGTATTTCTGTCTGTGTTCGTTCCGTCGCCGAGTTGGCCGAAGTCGTTATCTCCCCAGCATTTGACGCCGCCAGATGATGTGCTCGCGCATGTATGCATATAACCAGTTGAAATAGAAATAATGCCGCTTGCAAGACCAGTCATGTCAACAGGCGTATATCTGCTTATATCCGAACCATCCCCTAGTAGTCCGGAATAGTTGTTTCCCCAGCATTTAACGCCGCCGGAAGTTGTGACGGCGCATGTGTGGGAGCCGCCGGATGAGATTGAGGTGACACCGCTTGTAATGTCTGTAATGTCAACAGGAGTATAACTGTCTGTGGTCTTGCCGTCGCCTAGTTGCCCGCGGTCGTTATCTCCCCAGCATTTCAAGCTCCCAGTGGATGTGACCGCGCATGTGTGCATATAACCAGATGAAACAGAAATAATGCCGCTAGCAAGTCCGGTCACGTCAACAGGCGTATACCTGACTTTAACCGTCCCATCTCCAAGCTGTCCGTGGAAATTATTTCCCCAGCATTTAGCGCCGCCAGAGGTTGTAAGCGCGCATGTGTGGTCGCCGCCTGAAGAGATTGAAGAGACGCCGCTTGTAAGGCCGAAAACATCAACGGGAGTAAGGCTGTCTGTGTTCGTTTCGTCGCCTAGTTGGCCGGAATAGTTTCCTCCCCAGCATTTGACGCCGCCAGAGGTTGTAAGCGCGCATGTGTGGTCGCCGCCTGAAGAGATTGAAGAGACACCGCTTGTGAGGCCGAAAACATCAACGGGAGAAAGTCTGTTTATATTCGTGCCGTCGCCTAGTTTTCCGTGGTCGTTATCTCCCCAGCATTTAACGCCCCCAGAGGTAGTGAGCGCGCATGTGTGAGCGCCGCCGGATGAAATTGAAGCTACGCCGCTTGTAAGGCCGACAACGTCAACAGGTATATTACTGTATATTGTCGTGCCGTCGCCAAGCTGGCCGTAATGGTTATATCCCCAGCATTTGACGCCGCCTGAAGTTGTGACCGCGCATGTGTGTAAATATCCTGAAGAGACTGAAGCTACGCCGCTTGTAAGGCCGACAACGTCAACGTGCGCATGTCTGTCTGTGTTCGTTCCGTCGCCTAGTTCGCCAAAATAGTTTCTTCCCCAGCATTTTACGCCGCCGGAGGGCGTGACTGCGCAGGTGTGGGCTTCGCCAGATGAAACACGCGCGGCGCGGGATTCTTGAACAGGCGCTGGAAGCGGCGCAAAAAGACCTTTTCCTCCGCAGCCTGCGAGCGACAGCGTACAAAGCATCGCCGCCATAAAAATATAACGGGCTTTCCTCAAGGTCTTTCCTTTTCGCGTTTTCGTTATGCGATGCAATAAATCTTTGAATGTGCGACTGTATTCTATTAGCAATCCGCGCAAAAATCAAGATAACATATATTACTAAAAAAAGGGGACACCCATCGCGCAAAGCCGCGCTGAATGTCCCCAATTATCCTAGATAAAATATTCCGCGTCAGAACAATTCAGACAGGTTGTCGAACACTTTGCGTATCGCTTCCGCGTACAGTTTCATCGTGTCGATGCTCTGAGAAATGATGGGGAACGAATGCGACCCGATGACGATGGACGAGTCCAGAAGCGCGGCTGCCTGAGCGTAATCGTCGGGGGATGCCGGAGCCGCCGGGTTGTCTCTGAGCGGACACGACCACGGGCATTCGCGCCCGTAACCGACGCGCGCCGCGAAACTTTTCTGCAAGGGCAGGGGAAGCGTCTCCCACAAACAAGCCTCCACGCCTTCCGCCTGAATCGCCGCCAGAACGCGGTCGCGGAAAACTGTCGGTGTGGCGGAGACGCCGGCGGCTGCGGGGTCGAGACGAATCCGGTACTTGTGATAAACGGTGATCCTGTTTTCAGGAATATGCGGAGGTATGACTCCGGGAATATCTTTGATGGCGTTGGATAAGAAGTCTCCGTTAGCACGGGCGTTCGCGTTCCGCTCGTCGAGCTTGCGAAGTTGCGCTCTGGTAACAGCGGCGGGAAGCTCTCCGGGCATGTACTGCCAGCCCATGCCGATCGACTCGAAACCGCGCCCCCTGTCGAGCGGCCTCAGCGGATCGACTAGGCTCTCGTCGTCAAACGACGCGTTCTGCCCGAACAGCCGGACGCTGTTTGCGGCGGCGGCGTAATCTTTGTTGTTCGTGACGAAGAAGCCGCCCTCTCCGCATGGCAGGTTCTTGCTGGCCTGAACGCTGAAGAACGCCATGTCGCCCATTGTCCCGGCGGCGCGGCCTTTATACTTTGCCCCATGCGCCTGCGCGCAGTCTTCAATTACCAACAGCCCATGGCGGCGCGCGATTTCAAGAACCGCGTCCATATCGGCGCAAAGGCCGTGCAGGTGCACCGGGATTATCGCGCGCGTGCGCGGCGTTATCTTGCTCTCTATCTTTTCAGGGTCGATATTAAATGTGTCCGGCTCAATGTCTGTGAACACCGGAACGGCGTTGTTGTGCATGACCGCCAGCGCGCTGGCCAAGAAAGTGAACGACGGAACGATTACCTCGTCGCCGGGCCCGATTCCCGCGGCGGCGACCGCCATGTGAAGAGCCGAAGTTCCGCTGTTCGACATCAGGCAGTATTTTACTCCAAGCCATTCCGCGAACTCGCGCTCTGCCCCTTGAATCTGAGGCCCGTACGGCCCTGTCAATATGCCCGATTCTAGACACTCCATAACCATTCTCTTGTCTTCATCCGTGATAATCGGCCAAATCTTGTGCGAACCGTTCGGAACTGTTTTCTTTCCCCCGTTGATTGCGAGAACTGACATGTCGTTCACCCCGTTATAAGTTGTTTTGACCGGAAAGACCGCCGCTAAGGCCGCATTCCGTTTTTTGTGACTCAGTTGAATTTTGAGAAATATCAGACACAGAATCTCTCAAAAGAATTCCATAAGATTGGAAATCGACGATTTGGGCGGCGAGGGAATCAAGGTTCGACGATGCGGTTTTGTTTCTGACAGCGTCGGAGATAACTTTTTCCGCCGCGCCTGCGAAACACAGCGCAGCCGTCCGAGGCTCGACATCAGGCCTGACCATGCCTGCGGCTAATCCCATCCTTATGCCATTTTCTATCTGCGCCGCGAGCGCCGCGTTGAGCGCGTCAAGCCTCTTCATCGCCTCCCCGCCCACATACCGCGACTCGCTGAAAAACAGCTTCGCCACGTCGATATTTTCCATGAATACCGAGGCTATCCTGCGGGCGTTATCCACGGCAAGCTCCCTGTCCGCAAGCGCGAGCCTGCCGTTTGCGCGCGCCTCGTTTTCCATGATTACGCCCGCTAGCCTGTTGGTGAAATCAATAAGAATCTCATCAAATATGGCTTGTTTGTCTTTGAAGTGATAATAAAAAGTGCCCTGACCCGATTTGACTGCCGCAACGATGTCGGACACGTTGGCGGATTGGAAGCCTTTTTCAGAGAATATTTTAGCCGCCGCCTCAAGAAAGCGTTTTTTAGTGGCGATTTTTTTATCGTGCGGCTTTTGGACTGACATATCAGTCCAAAATATACCGTCTTTTTTACTTCCTGTCAATATCCGCTTAAAACTACCCGCCTAAAAGCGACTGCCGGCAGTCGTTGAGACGCGCGCTGCTGGCAGTCGCTGTTCTTATTGTGTTAACCACAGAGACACAAAGACACAAAGGAAAATTGTTTTTTTACATCGTTTCACATCGTTACCAAGGTCTCCTTGATAACGATGTGAGTAACGAGAATAGACCTTGGCAACGATGTGAAAGAATGTGAAAAGTTTAGGAAAAGAGGTTTGGGGAAACAACCCTTTTCAAAGGGTTTTTCCCCAATCGCCGAAGGCGAAAACGCTTCCCTGATGTTTTCGGCTCAAACAGTTTCTAAAAATCGGAGCGGAGTTTCAGGTTGAAAAGTGTGCCGTCGTATGCGGACGAAGAGCCTGTTTGTTTGTCTTTTTTCAGGCTGAACGAAAGGGTGAAATGTTTATCGAGGAGAGTTTCAGATTCGAGGAGGTATCTGACGCGTTCGGGCGACCCCGGACCTGCTTTTTCGGTGTTGAATTCCGCGCGGAGGCTGGTCGATGGAGAGTATGCATAGGTGGCTCCGGTGGTGTAAGAGGAGCGGGTGTCGCCGCTGGAAGCGCCGCTGGTTTTGATAAAAGTTGCAGAAGTTTTCCAATCCAGACGGCCGCCGGGGAAGTAACGGGTAGAGAAAGCCGTTCTATCCTGATTTGATGTATCGGAAGACCAACCCGACGAAGCCGATGAACCGGCGCGAGAAGAAGTCCTGCGGTTGCGGTAGCCCTCAAGAGTGGCCGTCCAAGGCGAAGAGCCGCCGGGGGTATACATTGCCCTTGCTCCGAAATCCCTGTTCACGCTTCCGCTGCGTTCCTCGACGAGCGTTTTAGAATAAACCACGCGCGGGCTGAGCAGCCATTTGCAGTTGAGCCTGTAATCTATTCTGCCGGTGGACGCCTCGGTCAGCGAATCGCCGTAGTAAGGATTGGGTTTTTTCTGTCTGCTGAAGCTTACGAGGGCGGACTCGGTTTTTGTGCCGGGTTTCATTTTTGCGATGGCTTCCATGTTGTCCACCCGGGAGTTTTCTGAGCCGGGGCGCATGTCGTTGAGCATCTGCGTGTCGAACTTGGCCATTATCACCCATAGAGGGTCGGGTATGTAAACCACGTCAAGGAGGCCGGAGTTCGTGATTGTCTTGAAAGTCGAGTCTGTCCCCGCAGAAATAGAATCGGGAGCGACGTATTTGACCTCGTTTTTGTTCAGGGATAGTTTCATTTTCAAGTTTGGTTCAGGATCGTATTTGATGTCTACGCCTCCTTTGGAGACGAAGTAGTCGCTTGTGCGGTCGGTGTCGTCGTTGAAATCGCTTTTCTCAATATGTGCGAGAATTGAAACTTCGTCGGAGTCGTTGGGCACATAGAGAGCTTCGAGGCGGTGCGAGGCTCGGTTTTCGTCCATTTCATAATATCTGGAAGTTTTGACGTCTTCGCGGGTGCGCAAATTGAAGGAATACCCGACGCGGCGGAAAGTTTTTCCCCGATGCTCGACTGTGGCGCGGATGTCCCGGGTTTCGTAGCTGCCGCCGCCGGAGAAGTCCCTTCCGTGTTCGCGGCTGGAGTATTCCAAGCCTGTCTGGATAGATTTCATGAACAGATATTTAGCGGAGATTGAGAGCCGTTCTGATTCCAGATCGTTGTATTGATTCATTGGGGCGAAGAACCAACTCTTCCGCATGTATTCGCCGGAGAGGGAGCCGTTTTTCAGGCGGACGTCGGCGGTGGCTCGCGCGGCTTTTCCTTCTTGAGATTCGGCTCCGGCGTAGCTAGGGGCATGCTTATAGCTGGCGATTATCGTCGTGCCTGCCGGGATGTCTTTCTGAAACCGGATCGCTGTTCTGTCTCCCGCCGTGTCATATTCCATAACATAGTCTGTGCCCGCTCTCTGGCGGGAGCCGGGAGAGAATGTGTCGTTCAGGTATATTTCCTCGGTGTCGCTGATGGCGTTCTGCCGAAGATAGAAGACTCGCAGTCCGACATCCGCGGCTCCCACAGTGGCCACTCGCTCTTCGAGGACCTGAACTGATTTAAGAGTCATGTCCGACGAAGATTCTGCGTATTCGCCCCGGAGGACGGCAGGCCCGAAGGTGAGCCTTCCCGTCAGGTCGGCCACTGAGCGGGTGTGGTCGCCGCTCGACGAGGAGCGCGTCGGAACGATTTCGTAGCTTATCACGACATGTCTGTCCAGATGCTCGTCGGGCCTCGCTCCAGTGTCCAGAAAATCTATCGAGTTGTTCGCCTCGTTTATTTCGTAATCGACGCCGGAGACCAGAGAGCGTTCGAGCGCCCCCATCAAGTAGAGTTCGGCCACTTCCGTTCCACCGTACACCCGTTCTCTTGCGAGCACGAAAGAATCCCTCGCGGTTCCGTGGAGTTCTTCGCCGGAAACCCATTGCAGATAGTCCGGGTTGTAATATTCGAAGTAAACCGAAATGGATATGGCATCGACGGGAAACGCGACGAGGAATTTGATTCTGCCTGAAGGCCAGTCGATTTCGTAATCGACGCCGCGCGCGAGGGAGATATTCGACTCGCCGCTTGGCGCGAGTGCGCGGAGAGTGACAGTCTCTCTTAGTTTAACCAGTCTCGTGTGGCCTAATTCGTGAAACACCCCGATGGCCGCGTCCGGCTCGAATATTTTTTCATCCTCGAAAATCGTTTCTCTAGCAGCGCGGCTTACACCTTCCTCGACGTATGCCGCTCCGAAGTCGTACACGGGATGGGACGGGTTGGTGCGCGCGGAGAAACCTGTCAAAGCCCCCGTTTTCGCCGTCGCCATCAGCACGGATTCATAGGTGATTTCGATTATCTCGGAGGGGTCAATATTTCTGTTGAAAGTTATCTGGCCGAGGAAATAGTCAACGGAATACTCCGAAGGAGAAACCCGGCGGTTGTTTACTGTTACCGACTCGCTGCCTTCCATTATGGAGTGGGAGCGCAGCGTGTAAGGCCCTCGGATGTTGCGGCCTCTGAATGTCTCTCGGGATGTTTCGCTTTTTCCGCGCGAAGCGAAAGCGGAGACGGAATAGCTTCCGAAATCATAACCTGCGTCGAGGCCCCTGATGTTTTTTCTGAACTCCGCCATCGGCCCGGCTTTGAATTGGGTGGATGTGTCGCCCACCGTCGCATAGCCGCGCGGCCCCGACGCTTTGAAGTAGAACTCGTTGTCCTGATAAGGATTCTCAACGAAAGAGCCATCCACGGAAAGGCCGTTCTTCATGGCTCCGTCAACGCTGATGCGCGTTCGCTGGGTGAGTTTGTCATTGTAATAAAGAAGCCCGTTGTTTGACAGGAAAGCGATTTCGTTTCCAGTCGAGGAGGAAGTCTGCGCGTTAAGTTCGAGAGAACCGTATACGCGTATTCCGTCGTCTTCGCGCGCGGCCCGTGTTTTGTCGCGTTTGCTAGACGCCGGGAAGACAGGTTCCCGTTGCGCCGGGGCCGGGCATTTCTCGGCTTCCTCTGCCGAGGCGGCAATAGCAGGGTCGTTTTTCGTGTCGGTAGATTTTTTGTCGTTTGAGTCTGATACGGGCTTTTCCGTGTCCGAGCCTAGGAGCATTTTATCAAGAGCGTCTAGTTCGCCGGGTTTTTCCTCCGGCTCGGCAATTTTGGCTGATGCGGGGGGGGGGGATTTTTCTATCGCTTTGTCTGCTTCCGGCGGGGCTTCCAAAGTTGTCATCCGTTTGCGCGATTTCAGAGGCGTGATATCTTCCGGGGGAAGATTGTCTTGGAGCCATTCGACGGATTCAGCGGCGGACACGGCGACAGGTTGGACATAAGTAGGTTTTGCAGGTTGAGACTGGGAGATATCTTCAATCTCTTGAGCAGCCGTCGAAATCGAATTCATCAGCAAAGCGATAGAGAGGGAAACGATAAACAGCGACAATAAGCTCTTCCGCTTCGAGCGGCGACTGTGCGCGTCGCGCGGCGTTTTCTTTGCGGCCTTCATCATCGGCATCAAGCAATTCTAGCGCATTTTATCCAAACCTTCACTGTCTGAAAAGAGAGGGTTTTCAGCGCGGGCGCAAGCATACAATCTGACGGGATGGATTATTGTTGATGGTAGGTATTATAATTCGGTATCTCGGAGAGCGGCGGAGATGACGCCGAAGAAAACAATAGGAGCTATGACTGAGCATGCGCAAGCTTTTCTATCCGGAATCGGTGGCGGTGATCGGGGTTTCCGACAGGCCGGACAACATCGCGGGCAACGTTGTACGGAACCTAATCAACTGGAAGTATCCGGGCGCGGTGTATGCCGTGAACCCGAAAGGCGGGCGGGCGTTCGACATGAGGATACACGAGGCTCTGCGCGACATTCCCGGGGAAGTGGACGTCGCGGTGGTTCTGACGCCCGCGCGCGCGCTGCCGGGGATATTGGAAGACGCGCATGAAAAAGGCGTGGAATATTTGTGCGTCGAGAGCGCGGGGTTTTCCGAGCTTGGGGCGGAAGGGGAAAATCTGGCGAATGAAATCACTCTGAAAGCCGCCGGATACGGAATAAAATTCGTCGGCCCGAACGGGCTTGGAGTCATAAACGCCGAGAAAAGACTGTGCCTGCCATTCTCGTCGCTGACCCCGTGGGAGCCGGGGCCGGTGTCGGTCATCGCGCAGAGCGGCGGTGTGGGGATGTCGCTGCTGGTGGGTATGCAGGAGCACAACGTCGCCGCCAATAAATTTGTGTCGATGGGCAATAAGTATTCTCTGGACGAAGTGAATTTTCTGGAATATTTCATAGAGGACGAAAGCACAAAGGCGATATTGATATACCTTGAGGGGATGAGCAGGGGCAGGGAGTTTGCGGATTTAGCTGCAAAAACGGACAAGCCGATACTGTTGTACAAAGCGAACACTACCGAAACGGGAGCGCGGCGCGCGATGTCGCACACCGCGGCGATGGCCAATGACGATGATGTGCTGGACGCTGTTATCAAGAGAGCGGGAGTGATACGAGTCCGCTCGCTGGACCATCTTATGCAGTTCATCCCGATGTTTCTGAGGCCGAAGTTTACGGGCCGGGGCATATCGATAGTGTCCCCCGCAGGCGGGTTTACCGTTATCGCCGCCGACCACGCCGAGGAGAACGGGTTCAAATTCCCGGAGCTTTCAGCGGAGACGGAAGAAAAGCTGAGGGAAAAGGCGAGGGCGGGAATAATAAAAATCGGGAACCCGGTGGATTTGGGAGACGCGTTGAGCACGGACACGCAGGTGCTGGCGGTTGACCTCACGCTGTCTCAAGAAGACATCGCGGGGTGTATGTACGTCACCGCCAGACGGCAGGCTGGGAACTACACCGGGCCGTTTTCATCAATGCTACGCAATCCGGTTCCGGAGCTTGAAGCTCTATCGGATAAGAGGGGCAAGCCGGTCGCGGCGGTGTTCGTCGGGCCGGCGAAGATGGCGTCAGAATTCAGGGAGAGCGCAAAGCTTCCGGTGTATAGCTCGATAGACGCGGCGACGGAGGCGATGGCCGCGTGGCGCGATTATTGTTTGAGACCGAAGCCGCGCGGGCCTGTCGGCGAGGCGGTCTTGCCGGAAGAGATAATGAAGATGGAAACCGCAATAGCGCCCGGATATGTTGCGGGAGCGAAGGCGTTCGGATTGTTGAGAGCGGCAGGAGTTCCGGTGGTTGAATTCGAGGAAGTTTCCGACGAGGACGGCGCGGTTGAAGCGGCTTCGCGGATGGGGTATCCCGTCGCGATGAAAGTGGCTTCGGAGAAAATCGTCCACAAGACCGAATCGGGAGGCATAGCGCTAGGCATACGCAATGAAGCGGAATGCCGGGCTGCTTATGCGAGGATTAATCGGATAATCGACGAGAGCGGCGCGCCCGGCGGAGCGCTGTTGCAGAAGATGGCGGGAGCCGGAGTTGAAGTGATAATCGGCGCGAAAAGAGACCCGCATTTCGGGCCTGTGGTCATGTTCGGAATGGGTGGGGTTTTCGTGGAGATAATGAAAGACGCGGTGTTCCGGCCCGCGCCGGTGGACATCGAAGAGGCCATAGAGATGACAGCCGGGATAAAAGCAACGGGGATATTGCGAGGCGCGCGTGGGTTGCCGAAATCGGATTTGAAAGCGCTGGCGGAGGCGATATCTTCAGCGAGCAAGTTGGCGGCCGGGAGCCGCAGACTTGTAGAACTGGATATAAACCCGCTCATTGTTTTTCCGGAAGGAAAAGGTTGCGCGGCGGTTGACGCCCGGATGATTCTGGAATGACGCTTGCAGGCGGGGATTGAGACTTTTTTTCCTTGCCTGCGCGGACGTTAATCTAAATGAATTGTGAAGCCGTTCTTTATGCGATTTGTTTTTTGAAATCACCTATGAATTGTTGCTGTTTTCGATCACGTACAAAAGAAAATTTTGTGCATGGCACACAAACGGGTGGGTAAAAATCAATTAAGAACAGGTATAACGCTTTGTTGTTTTAAAAAGAGAAAATATGCGTTAAGGCATTTTAGGTCATGCTGCTTTACTAAATTGATATAGGGTTGGGATAAGCTCATCAAAAACATCATTTACAAGCTTTTTTGCGCGCTGTATTTTATGTTCATAACATTCTTCTACACAGTCCGGGGTTCCTGCTGGCTCTTCAGCCATATAACATTTCAAAAGGCCAACGGTTTTATCCAGTTGCTGATTGTTTATGCTGTTAAGTTTCTCAATCGCCATTGCGTAATTCATTTCATGGATATTGACAAGAGCAAGCGCGGTCTTGAAAAAATCTTTTAGAGCCGGCCACGGCATGTCATTAAGCCCTTGCTCAAAAAACTGCCTTGCTTCTTTGAGGTTGCCTGTTTTAATATGAATCATCCCCTTAACATGAATAGTTCTCCAATATTGGATGGAATTATAATATGGAGTTGGAAGAGCTTGCAGAGCTTCCTCTTCACGGCCTAAAAGTGAAAGCAAACAAGCAAGTCCGTTTTTTGCCACAACATCAGAGGGATGAATCCGCACAGCTTCATGATAGGCGGCAAGAGCATCGTCAAGGCGACCCATAGAGCGAAATGTTTCAGCTAGTCCGCATTTTGCCACAACAGATGAGGGATGAATCCGCACAGCTCCATGGTATTCGGAAAGGGCATCGTCAAGGCGGCCCATAGAACGCAATGTTTCAGCCAGTCCATTTTTTGCCACAACAGATGCGGGATGAATCCGCACAGCTTCATGGTATTCGGAAAGAGCATCGTCAAGACGGCCCATATCGCGCAATGTTTCAGCCAGTCTGCATTTTGCCACAACATCAGAGGGATGAATCCGCACAGCTTCATGGTATTCGGAAAGGGCATCGTCAAGACGGCCCATATCGCGCAATGTTTCAGCCAGTCCGCATTTTGCCACAACAGATTCAAATAATATGAAGGAATGATTATATATATCAATAGCTTCAACAAAGCGTCCGTTGATTCTCAGAGCGTCGCCATATTGAATCAAAGCCCAGTAATCATCAGGTTTTGTTTTCACGCTTTGATTTGATAATTCAAGCTGATGGTAAAACAAGCCTAGCGACTTTGCTTTCATCGCAAGGTCGCACAAAGACTTGCAAAGGTATTGAGGATCGCTTCCACTCTGCGCTTCTTTTAGTTCTCGCAAATACTTTTTGTAATTCTTTTCATCGCCTTTTTCGAGAGCGTTAATTATAGCTTTTTTCTGCGCATCAATTTTTTCTATGGTCATGAGCGTTTTTTGTTTGACGCGTCCGTTAGTCGCCGATGTTTCACAAGAAGAGTCGCGCGCGGCGCTTTCGTCATTCATCAACTGCATATCACAGTCTTCTATATCCGAAGCAGAACCAAATGACTTCGCCCACGGCCAAAGGAAAGATCTGATATTATTGACCTTCTTCTTTTCAAAAAGGAGTTGGCAATCAAGGATGAATCTGTCAATGCTTTCGCGCTTCACAAGGGTATCAGCCAGTTTAAAAAACAATCCGTCATGAATCGCTATGTTGGTGGCAATCCGCCTATTACTTTCTGTGTTAAAAAAGTTCAAAGGCAAAGCTTCCCAAGCTAATCTGATGTCTTTGATATATTGTTGAGAGGCGGACAAGGTTTCGAAAAACGCGGCGACATCGACAGCATCCGCTTTTAAACATATTGACCGGGCTTCGTCTATTGCTGTCAGCGTTGGAAATTCATGTGAAAACATCACATTTCGGATGTATGAGAGAATATGCTCGCGTGCGAACGCGCTCTGCAGTTCTTGCGCAATTTTGAATCGGAGTCCGCTGGACAACTCGGAGTCCATAAGCCCGATAAACAGTCTCAGCGATTCGTCCTTGTCTAACGCCTGTTCAAAAGCTGATCTAGCTTCTTCAACGCTGTCGCAATTGATGACTGACATATCAATCGCGCCGCTGAAAATGCGATGGAAGTCTGAACCTCCCCCCATTGGTTGGACAGAAAAAGGGGATTTTAAAGGTGGGGATTGAGGGGTGGTTTTAGTCTTTGGCAGTAAAGGCTGTTGCAGTTGTTTTTGCTTTGGCCTGTGCCTGACGCACGCATTATGCGTGCGCGC
>JAKQBV010000075.1 GCA_029573925.1 bacterium | reverse complement strand
CCCGGAAACTTATAACGACCCGGAAAAATCGCGCGCTCTGCCCGCTGAGCTTAAATCGGTCCGCGCCGCTCTCGACGCGGCGGTCTCCGAGTGGGAATCGCTTTCGGAAGAGCTTGACGGAAAAGAAAAAGAATTCAACTGCGGCGACTGAACGCCAGTTATTCCCGAAGATACTGTTTTCTTATTTCAACGCCTAGACCCGGCCTTTCGGTGACAGAGACGAATCCGTTGTCGATTATGATGCCGCCCGCCGCGACGCGCTGTTCGAGGTCGATATGCCCGTCCAAGTCCGCGTATGCCACAGCCGGGTGGGCCAGAGCGACCGCCGCCGCCGCCGCCATCGACAGCGGAAGCTCGTCCATGCAGCCTATCATTACTTTTTTGCCGAGCGTCAACGCGATGTCGCATATCCTGAGCGCTTCGCGAACTCCGCCGCATTTCATCAGTTTGATGTTGACCAAAGGAACGCCCGCTTGAAACAGTTCCAGCGCGTCCTTCGCGTCTAGGGCCGACTCGTCCGCCATTACGGGGATGGGAGATTCGGACGCCAGCGCGACTAGAGTTTCCCTGTCCTTCGCGGCGGTCGGCTGCTCTATGAACTCGATGTTTTCCGGGGCCAGCGCGGCAGCCGCTTTTCTCGCGTCGCCGAGCGAATACCCTTGATTGGCGTCCAGTCTCAGCTTCACTTTTTCGCCGATGATTTCTCTGAGTTTTTTCACTCTCGCGATGTCTTCGTCGGCGTTCTTTCCGCATTTGATTTTCAGTATAGAGAATCCCCGTTCGATAAGGGCGCGGGCGCGCTCGACTGTTTCGCTCTCGTCGCATATCCCGATGGTGACGGATGTCTGGATTGTCGTTCGATACGCGCCGAGGAGGGAAGATAGAGAGCATCCGATGGACTTGCTCCAGAGGTCGTGCAAAGCGATGTCCGCCGCCGCGCGCGCCGCCGGAGCTTCCGGGGCTGCGTTGAAGACGACGCGGAGCAGGCGCGCGGGGGGAGCCGCCTGCCCTTCCATCAGCGCCGGACCTATCTTCTCCGTCAGAGCCTTGAAGGTAGACTCGACGGTTTCGCCGGTGACTTCTTCATCCGGCGAGGCGCTTCCCCAGCCCACCACTCCGTTGTCCGCTCCAACGCTCGCCACTATCGTCTCCACCCGGTCGTAAGAGGCGTACGCCACCGCGAACTCGGTCTTGAGAGGAATGTTCAGCTTAAACGCGTGCGCGGCCTGAATGCATATCGGCTCGCTCATTTGCCGCCTCCCTTTTCCATCGCTATAATCGCGTTCACTATTTTTTCCGGCCCGTGGAAAATCGGGTCGCACGCCGGAACGCCGTGTTTCGCCTCAAGCTCCGCCGCCGCCGCGTCCGTTTCCTCGCGCGTCATGCCTTCGTGGTTAATCGTTATCGCCGCGACCGGCCCCGGGGAGAGAAGCTCGATTATCTGTTTCTCGCGGTCGAGTCCGGCGAGAGGAAAATCCGGGAACCCGTCGTAAGCCGCGCGCTTCGGCGCGTGCTGAATCACGACCGCCTGAGGACGCGCCGCCGCGAGTATTTCGAAACCTCCGGGGTACGCGGGATTGGTCAGACACCCCTGCCCTTCGAAAAGCATCACGCGCGGCTTGCCCGCTTCCCACGCCGACAGCGCCGCATGCTCGATCTCTCCGGCCACGAAGTCGTTCACCGTCGAATCGAGTATCATAGAAAACGGCAGGCCTTGAAACCATGCCGTCTGGCCCGTGCCTATCATCTCCGCCGAAACTCCCTTGTGCCTAAGAGCGGTCAGAACTATCCGCGCGGTGGTGCGTTTTCCTATCGCCGAATCCGTGCCGAGAAAAGCCACCCGCAAAGAGCCGACCTCGCCGATTCTGCCCTGATAAAAATGAAGCTCGGAAACCGGTTTCGGACGGCGCACGTCGCGGACGCGAGCGCCTGACAACTCCGCCGCCGCGCGGAATTCAGGGTCGTCGCCGAGCATCTGATGCAGACCGCTGTCAACGTTGATTCCAATCTTCAGAGCGGCTGCCACGACCGGCCTTAGCGCGTCCGGCAGCATGCCCCCGTCGGGAGCCACCCCGATCACCAGATAGTCCGGCTTTCCTGCTTTGGCGGCCGCCTCTTCCAAGCTTGCGAAAATGGGAATCCCGTTGGGTTTCCCGTCGAGCGTTTCCCCGGCGTCCCTGCCCGCGTTCGCGCTGTCTATCACCCCAAGCAGGCGATATCTGTCTGTGCCTCTGACAAGCCCGTGCGCGGTCTTTCCGTTGGGCGAGCTGAAATGTCCTTCGCAGAGCGCTATCGCTGTTCCGTCCATCTGTGGTTGCCGTCTCCCTTGTTTATCGTGCCATTTGTCAACGCGCGTCCGGAAGCTTTATCGCGAACGAGCCTTCAAACATGTCGCCGTCGCGGACGAAAACCCTGCCGCTGTCAGGCGGGTCGGCGTTGGCGATATATGGGTGTTTTACCCACGGGTTGACTCGCAGAATGAAGCGCCGCCCGTCTTTGTCCGCGCGCGCGTTGTGGACGGCGGACTCGAACGGCAACTCGAATCTGACCGAGTTGTCGCGCGCGGACGCCTCCGCCCACCTGACCGCTGTCATGTTCGCGCCGAATCCGGGATGCGCCGACGACCTCTTGACCGTCTGCATCATCGATGTTTCGGTTCCGGGCATCGAGCCGGGATACGCGTCCGGGCCGACGCCAGCGACGGTCAGCGTGTCGAACTCCGGCGGGAACGCGAACGAGACGCCCATCTCCAGAAGCTCGGCCGCGCCTATCTCCGGCGTTATCCTGTATTTCACAGCCACGACCCCGTTGCAATCGATGTCGTAGTCGTAAACCGCTCTGAACCCCGCCCCCCCGCCGCCGGGCAGATGATAGTATACTTTTGCCGTCAGCCACACTTTCTCCGGCGATTCGCTCGACACCTTCAACTGCTCCACTTCCGGGCGCATCCCCTTCAACGCGGGCAGCGTCGTTTCGCCGTAGAGCCTGAACGACGGCTGCGTGGTCTCGACGGGAAAAAGTTCTCGCCACACGTTCAGCGCCGGCCCCTCGATGTCCGACACCGCTCCGTCCACCCTTATCCTGCCTATCATTCCGGTGGCTCTGTAGAGCCTTACATTGAAATCCTCGTTGCCGACGGATATCGCGTCTTCCTCGTGTCTGACTTGGAGCGGGGTAGCTAGCCGCATGAACCCCGACGCCTTCACCCCGCCCTGCGGAGTGTCAACCTCGACGTCCACCCGCAACACTCCCTTGCGGGGCATCACCCTTTGCGCCGTCCACCACTCGTCGAACCTGACAAGTTGCGCCGGCGCTCCCGGCTCGGCTATTCCATTATGTTTCTTTACGGCAATAGTATTTCCTTCGTTCGACACCTTAATCGCCGCCTCGTAAGGGACAGGCTCGCCGCCCTCGCGCGCGAATACGGTCGCGCGCGCGTTCGCCGGAAGCCACTTCAGCGAGAATTCCCTATCGAACCGGGCTTCCACATGCAGCGGAACCAACGGTTTCAACTCTATCTGCCGGGTGTCGATTAAAGCCCCCGCGATATCGTAAACGGAAATCCTGAGCAGGTAGGCCGCGCCGCGCCTGACCGCGCCGGGAAAATCCACCGCAAAGCGCTGAACCCCTGAGGCGCGCGGCGCAAGCGGCGCGAACGCCCCCGCCCCCGCCCCTATCGCCTCTAAATCTTCAAACAGTTTCCAGTAATACCTCGCGCCCTCGATGTCGGTAAAATCATAATTGTTGCGGATTCCCAACTCCAAACCGGACTGTCCGGGCTTGAACTCCGCCGGGCCGTCCTCGATGCGGATCGGAGAATATATATTCCTGATTTCATAGTAAGCCGCGCGCGGGTTGCGGTCGGAATCAACCAGACCGTCCTCGCCCGCCGCGCCGTGAGTGTCTATTATCCGCCCGTCGCCGAGGCGGCGATGCGCAAACAGAGTGTCGTCCGCCAGAACGTCCAGAGGCTCGCCGTGAGCATAAACCCGCTCGCCTTCCGCCGCGCGGATTATCCCGTTGTCCATCCAACGGCTGACGAATCCTCCTGCGGAAGACTCGTAAAGCTCGACCGCATTCCACATTTCCGCCGTGTCCAGCCGCCTGCCGAGCGCGTTCAGGAACTCCGCCGCGACCACCGGCCTGCCTCCGGGCCTGCCGACCTGATCGGCGAGTATCAGACGCAACTGCTCCACGTCCGGGTTCTTCGGAGCCAGAATCCCCGCTTCTTCCGGCAGCGGCTCTCCTAGCCTGTCCCGGTGGAACCCAGCGCCGGGCATCGTCAGCGGCCTCGTCGGGTCAAGTCTTTTCGCAAGCGCCAACAGCTTCGGGTGAGCGTCCGACCACCTGTTGTCGTCGCCCAGACTCCACGCGATAACTGAAGGATGATTCCAATCCCGCTCAATGGTTTCGCGGACTCGCGCCTCGGCCGCCGGGAAGACCTCCGGCCTGTCCAGCATGAAATCTCCGTAGCCGAACGGAGCCTCGACGAACACGTACATGCCCATCTCGTCGCAAAGTTCAAGGAAAGCCGGATGCGGCGGCCTCAGTTGCGTCCTCACGGCGTTGATGTTCGCGCGCTTCATCATACGGATATCTTCCCGCGCGTCCTCCGCCGATACCGCCTTTCCACTCGCCGCCGAAACCTCCCGCCTGACGACTCCCCTCAGCTTCACGGGAGCTTCATTGACAAGCAGCAATACCCCGTCCGTCCTGACTTCTCTGAACCCGACCTTCGTCTCGACGGCCGTCGGCTCAGAACCTCCGCCGGAAAGCGCCGTCCGCAGCGTGTACAGCGAGGGCGTCTCCGCGCTCCACCTTAGCGGCCTCTCGACTTTCGCCGACAGAGTCAGTTCGACGATTTCGCCCGCCGCGACGTCGATTTTCGCCGACGCTTCCGCAACAGCGGCGCCGCCGCCGGGCGCGAACAACTCGAAGCTCGCGGTCGCCGCCCCATCTGCCGCGCCGCTGTTCCTCGCCCACACCCTCGCCCGCAATTCGGCGTCTTCGCCCGCCCCGTCGAAATATGTTTCTACTTTGATTTTTTCAATATACGCCGCGGGAAGCTTGCGCAGGTAAACGCTCCTGTAAATCCCGCTCAACGCCCAGTCGTCGCCACAGTCGAACTCATGCCCGGGCGTCCCGCTCTTGGTCGCTTTTACATCCAAAACGTTCTCCGCTCCGGGAACGACGAACTCCGTGACATCGAACCCGAACCCCGTGAAGCCGCCCACATGCGACCCCAGCAGTTTTCCGTTCAGCCACGCCTCCGCCCCGTACAGAACGCCGTCGAACCATATCGTCAGCCTCTGCCCTTCCGTCATGTCGGGCGCGATGAATCTTTTTCTATAGAACCCTACGCTGTCCGAAGGATAACGGTACCGCGCGCGCTCGAACCCGTCCATCTCCCAGTTATGCGGAACGCGCGCCGCGCGCATTGCCGCCTCCGGGAAATCCGGCGCGGGCGTCAGTTCCGCCCCCGGCGTTTCTCCGGGCGAAACCACCGCCAGCATCCATTCGCCGTCCAGCGACACCTGCCCGAACTCGACCGTCGCCGGAGCCGCATGCGCTAAAACGGTCAGCGCCGTGACAACCGCCGCAAACAGAACCGACGCGATTATCCTAGCCATAGGCATTTCTCTCCATCGCATATTATAGCGCTCCCCGGCGACACGCGCCGCGCGCGCAAAACTATAACAGCCGCGCGTTTTTGTTTCTTCGCGCCTCCTAACGTTGTTTCCCATCTGTAGGTTTTTTCGGGAATAATGTAAAATTCAATTCGCGTTTCGGGATGCGGCGAATGCCGCCGGAGGGAGTATGACGCCGATTCAGATGTTCATGGCCGCCGCAAGATTTGAAAAGACGGAGCATGTGCCCGTCGCCGGAGCGATAACCGAGTTCTATATGTCCACCATCACGCCGGGCATGGAAGACATGTCGGACCCGGCGCAACAAATCCGCATGCTTGAGCGGGCGGACGAGCTTTTTCCCGGCATACCGATCATATTCGTAGCGGACCCCACGCCTTGCATGTATCCAGCGCTTATCCGCAACTTGCGAGATGCGGCGGACGGCGGCCCTCTCTCCGCGGACGTCTTCCGCCGGACGAAACTGCCCGACCCGGACTCCACGCCGGAAAACATCGCGCGATTGCGCGAGATAGTTTTTATATCCGAAAACATGCCCGAAAGGCTGAAGGAAATGTACGGCTACTGCCGGGGCCTTGTCAGGTTCGAGAACCCTTTCGACAGCCTCGTCGAGGTCGCCGGCTCAAGCGACTGGTTCCTAAAAATCAAGTCGGACCCCGGCTTCATCGAAGCGGCGATGGAGTTGTTCACCGAGGCGAGCGTCGTAGGAGCGAAATGGCTGGCGGAGAAAATCGGGGCGCCCGACCGCGTCATCCTCGCGGAGGATTTCCCCGGCATGATAAGCGCCGCCGCCTTTTCGCGTTTCGTCGCTCCCTTCCACCGCCGCATCTTCGACACATTCCCGGACGCCCTCAAAATCCTGCACAACGACTCGCGCACCACTCACCTGCTCGACGTCCTTCCGTCTTGCGGCATGGAGTTGTTTCATTTCGGATACGAGAACGATGTCCAGCAGACCAAAGAGGCGATGAAGGGGCGCGTCGCCCTGATGGGAAACATTTCTCCGATGGGCGTCCTCGCGCGCGGCTCCGACGAAGAGGTCCGCCGCGCCTGCGTCGAAGTTCTCCAAGCGGGCGCTCCCGGCGGCGGCTTCATCTTCGCCACCGGCGGCGAAGTCAACCCGGGAACCGACCCCGCCCGCGTCAACCTCATGCTCCATCTGGCCAAGGGATTCCATGCGGATTCTATGATATAGGTTGCTTAATGTGTTTTCTATAAATTCGCGATAAATTTGCGATGAAACCGTTTTGGGCAAAAACAGGTTTCCCCGCGCCCCTTCCGAAAAGAACTCTCTGAGCGCCGATTTTGTTGAACTTCGTTCAATAAACCCGAATCAGTCATTTGGATTCGGTAGCGATTGTTCAGAGCGGATGAAATGCTAGGCGCAAGACGCATTTTTGAAGTGAATAGAACTTATGGTTCATGAACAAAAAAATGTGGCGGCAACGAAGCAGTTCGCCGCTATGAAAATCGCCCCGGTTCGTCGGCGCTATCGGCGAATCCGGGATCTAAAAAAACGGCTTCGACTGTTCGTGTCATTGCCTGTTGCGAAATAATGCGGCTTAAAGGTCTTGGAAAAAATAATATTATGAGTTTAATTCGCGGCAGATGACGGCGGCGAAGTATCCGGCGCCGAAGCCGTTGTCGATGTTGACGACGGCCACGCCGGGCGCGCACGTGTTGAGCATGCCGAGCAGGGCGGAAATGCCCTTGAAGGAGGCTCCGTAACCGACGCTGGTCGGAACGGCTATGATGGGCCTTCCGGTCAGGCCGCCGACGACGCTCGCGAGCGCCCCTTCCATTCCCGCCGCCACTACTATAGCCCCGGCGGAATCCAGTTTCTCCCTGTTGCCGAGCAGCCTGTGTATCCCCGCCACTCCCACGTCGTACAGCCTTTCGACGGGAC
Source organism: bacterium (assembly GCA_029573925.1). Classification (GTDB taxonomy): domain Bacteria; phylum UBP15; class UBA6099; order UBA6099; family UBA6099; genus UBA6099. The sequence continues at coordinate 6,109 of JAKQBV010000075.1, read as the reverse complement.
ATCCCATGGATTCGGCGGTGACAAGCGCCTCTTCGGCCACCGGGATGTCCGACGTTCCGGCGGTCACTATTAGCGCCCGCTTCGCGCAGACCTGCGGCGGATCGTATATCATTCGCACTGTCCGCGCCGCGGCGTTGTATTCCACTCCCGGCTCTATCTCCCGCGCCAGCTCCGCCACCCTCTCCCCGGCCCTCGTCAGCAGCATGTTCACCCGCCTCGCGGCGTATGTCTTCACTATCTCCTTCAGATGCTCCTCGCTCTTGCCCTCGCTGTACACCACTTCGGGGAACCCTTTGCGCAACGCGCGGTGATGGTCGAGTTTCACCCCGTCCAGTTCTTCAAAAGGGAGCGTCTTGAGGCGTTCGCAAGCCTCGTCGACGGACACATCGCCGCGTCCGACCGACTCTAGAAGCTCTCTTAATTTATCTCCGTTCATAACTTCAATCCTTCCACCCATCGATAGGAAGCGTCTCGTTCAGGCTGCCCGTTCGGTAACCGAGCAGGTCGAGAGCGACATAATGGTAGCCGAGGGAGCGGAGGGCGTCAACGAGCGCGCGGCGCGCAGCCGAAGAGGCGACCGCCAAGATGTCCTGTTCCGGCACCTCGACGCGGGCGACTTCTCCGTGATGCCTGACGCGGACCTGACGCGCTCCCGTCAGTTCCCTTATTTTCGATTCCGCTTCCGCTATGCGCCCCATCAGTCCGGGCGTCAGTTCCACTCCGTACGGCACGCGCGAGGCCAGACACGCGGCGGCGGGCCTGTCCCACCCGGCCAGCCCAAGCTCCTTTGATATTTCCCTCACGTCCGCCTTCGTCAACCCCGCGTCCGCGATGGGCTTTGCCACATTAAGCTCCGCCGCAGCCCGGCTCCCCGGCCTGTAATCGCTCGAATCGTCCGCGTTCGACCCGTCCGCTATCCGCGCGTATCCGCGCTCGGCCCTTATCCGCTCAAGCGCGCCGAACAGTTCCTTTTTGCAGTGGTAGCACCTGTCCGGCGGGTTCGAGCGGAATACAGGGTCGTCGAACTCCCGCGTAGAAATAACCACATGGGGCGCGCCTAGACTCGCTGCCGTCGCCTTCGCCGTCTCAAGCTCATCTGGCGTGTACGTTTCGGATTCGGCGGTGACGAGAACGACGCGGCCGCTCAGTTCCTCCGAAGCCACTCTCGCCAGCAGCGAACTGTCCGCTCCGCCTGAAAAAGCGACGACCGCAGAGCCGAGCGCGCGGACTTCGGCGCGCAGCTTCTCAAGCTTTTCCTCTGTCGTCAGGCCCTGCGGCTTCATCGCAGAATCTCCCAGATGAATATGAGACACTTCCTCGCCCGGCGCTCAACCTGACGCCGGAACGCTGTTTTTCCGATTATAAGGAATTTTTGCGCGAGCGAAAGGTCATTGAGCGCAATCCCTCTTTTTCGCTTGCCCCCTAGACGTCATTCGTGCGAATGAGGCTGTTGAAAATGAGCAAGAATTTGTGGGTGGCATGCATAAACTTGTTCATGCATATTTAAAGCAGCTTCTGAACATTGATTACAACACGCACAAACGCAGTTTATGCGTGCGCCACCCAGTAAAAACAATGTTTCCCAATAGCCGTAAAAGCGGGAATCTATTCTATTGCGACCTTTGTTTTGCGCCGCATGCCCAGCCCGCTGGTCAGACTTTGGAGTCGTAAGTTTCGAGCGGGGGGAGGTCTGATAGTTTGTCCAGTCCGAGGTAGGAAAGCAAGTCCGGAGTGGTTGAGAAAAGGAAAGGGCGTCCGGGAGCGTCTTCCCTGCCGCTGATGCGGATCAGGCCTTTGTCCAGCAGGGACTTGATGGTTCCGGCGGAATTCACTCCGCGAAGCGCCTCTATCGCGCCGCGCGTGACGGGTTGCTGATAAGCTATTATCGCCATCGTCTCAAGAGATGCGCGCGAAAGGCGGGAGCGGTCAAGCCCCCCGAAGAACGCGCGAAGATGCTCGACGTATTCGCTCCTAGTGGCCATCTCCCAGCCGCCGGCGGTCTTGAGGACTTCCAGCCCGCCGCCCTCGCTCCGCGCTCTGAGCCGCTCCATCGCCTCGCCCACCAGAGACGCGTCCACGTTCAGGTGTTCGGCGATATCATCAATCTTCACCGGCGTCGGCGACAGAAACAATATTCCTTCGATCACGTTTGTTATCTCGTCGATAGTGAGCATGTTCAGCCCGCCCCTCCTTCAGCCTGCCTGACCCTTATCTCGATGTCCGCGTACGGGGCGGACTGTTCGGCGGTGATCCGGCCCTGATTGAGCAGGAACAGCACGGCCAAGAACGATAGGGCCTTTTCCTCGCGCCGCGCTTCGGCGGACACGATTTCGGAGTACAGAGCCGGCTCGCCCCGGCGGGCCAGCAGAAAATCGAACACTTCGGATATCCTCATGGACAACAGTTTGGCGTCGTCCACCCTCACGCGGTACAGCCGCTCTTCCGGCTTCATGCGGAGCAGTTGTATCATCGTCTGCATGAGGTCGAACGGGGTGGCCTGTTCGAGGAATGAAATCTCGTCTATGAACTCCGGGAGGCCCTCCGAGCGGGTCCGCCGGGAGCGCAGTTTCGTCGCGTTGGTTTCTTCCAGAACGCGCAGGCGCATCGCCACTTCCTGAAACCTGTGCTGCTGTTTCTTGAGCCGCTCGCGAACCTCGGTCGGCTCTTCCTCCGGCTGGACTTCCTCGGCTTCGAGGTCGGTTTCCTCGAACTGGTCCTGTCCGGGCAGAAGGTTGCGGGACTTGATGAACATCAGCCTCGCGAGAGAAAGGAAAGGAGTGAAGCGCATGGTGTCGTGGCCGCCGGCTCTTGCGGCGTCCGCCAACTGGCGCGCGGCGTCTCCCAGCCGCACGTCCAATATGTCCATCACGTGCGTCTTCACCGCCGACACAAGCTCTTCGAGCCTGCCGACGAATCCCGCCAGCTTCAGTTTCAACGCGCTCAGTATTTTCATTTGTTCCGCCGCGCTCCCCTGCGGCTGTTCAGTATACCAAATATGCGCGCCCCGCGCCCGTCATAGGATAAAAATATAGTGGGCGAAGCTCATAACCGCGTACAGCGCGCCCCTGAAAAAGATGTCGAACACTCCGAACCACAGTCCAGCCAGAAGTATGAGAAAGCCGAAAGGCTCTATGCGCGCAAGCGCCACCGCCTGCCTCGGCGGCAACAGCATCATCAACACCTTCGACCCGTCCAGCGGCGGTATCGGTATCAGATTGAACACTATCAATATCCCGTTCAGCGCGATGAACCTCATCACCACCATCTGGATATACTGCGCCGCCGCGCTTTCCCCGTAGATGGAGCCGTCCGCCCCCAGTTCGAGGACTCCTGTCATCAATAACAACTTTATGGCGAAGACAGTGAAGATTATCAGAGCCAAGTTCGCCGCGACTCCGGCGATTGAAACGACTATGAAGTCTCGCTTGAAATTCCTGAACCGCGCGGGGTTCACCGGAACAGGTTTTGCCCAACCGAAGCCGACGCCGGCCATCGCGGAGATGATGAAAAAAACGAGGCCGACGGGGTCTATGTGCGCAATCGGGTTCAGAGTGAGCCTGCCCGAATGTTTCGCCGTGTCGTCTCCCGCCCTCAGCGCCGCGTATCCGTGCGCCACTTCGTGGAACATTATGGCGATGAGAAAGAAAGGAAAGAAAACTACAAGGTTAATGAAATTGTCCATTTAATATTATGTCCGCTCCGAACCGTTGTTGAGAATGTCGCGCGCCGCAGCCAGTTCGTCCGCCGCGCCGGACAGAATGCCGTTCCTTTTTCGGCGGAGAAGTTCTGCCAGCGCCGCGCCCATGCTAGGCGCGCGCCCGAACCCTATCCGCGCCAAGTCCTCTCCTGTTATTTCCAGTTTCATGCCGCGCAACCTGAGCAGGAAATCGTCCACGCTGGCGCGCGCCTGCGGCGAGGCCGCCGCCCTGAACGCCGCCAACGCTTCAAGGGGCAGAGTTTCAAGCGCGCCGCAAACCTCCGCGCCTCCAGCCGCCGATTCCAGCGCCGCGCTCAGCGCCCCAGCGTCAATCTCTCCCGCCGCCTCCAGTATCCTTTCCTCCTCGCGGGTCGCGCATATCCTCTCCGAGAGCCGCCGCATGACGTCCCGCGCGTTTCCTATGGAAGCAGCCGCAAGCCCGGCCATCCATCCGCAGAACGTCCCGTCCCCGGCGAACTGTTCCGTCGCCGATTCGGATTCCGCCGCTAAATCTTCCGGCAGAAAAAGCGCGGCGCTCATAGCGTAACCGGGGCAGACGGAGGAGTCGACGCCCATTTTTGAGAACGCGGCGACCGACCGACCGCGCCCCGCCGGCCGCTCTTCGAATATCATTTTCAATTCCTTCTTAATCCTTTCGCCGGACACCGTGTCCATCGCCCCGGCGGCCAACGCCTCCGCCGCCAGAGCGGCCGTCTCCGACTCAACTTCAAAAGAGAGCCGTCCGCTGAACCGCGCGCAACGGGCGATCCGAGTGGGGTCGTCGATAAAGCTTTTGCTATGAAGCAACCTTATCAATCCGACCTCAATGTCCTTCAAGCCGCCGAAAGGATCGAGGGCCTCTCCGAAGCGGTCGGGCCGAAGCTCGACTGCGATCGCGTTTATGGTAAAATCGCGGCGGCGAAGGTCGTCCTCTATCGAGCCGAAGGAAACATCCGGAAGAGCGCCGGGACGCGAATAGGTCTCAGTTCTCGCGGAAGCCACGTCGAACCTGAATCCGCCGGAAGCACGCAACGTGGCTACTCCGAAACGCGCGTGGCTTTCGCATTCGAGTCCGAGCGCGCGCGCCGACGCTGCGGCGAACTTCACCGCGTCTCCTTCAAGTACGAGGTCAACGTCCGGCGGGCGCAAGCCCATCGCAAGGTCTCTAGCGCAACCGCCCACGACGCAAAGCCGCAGCCCGGCCTCCGCAGCCCTTTCTCCAAGAGCCGCGAGCGCGACGCTCCACGACTCCGGCAGCGATTCTCTCAGCCTCGCCCCCAGATTCATTCCGTCCCCATCAACATCAATTCCGTCGTCACTCTGTCCCTGCGCCTGATAAGTTCCAGTCCGCTGGCCGTGTCCTTCATTGTTCTCTTCCGATCCTGTGTGACGACCATTTTGACCGGATAGCCGTTCTTGGCAAACCAAAGGTCTTCCTTGTATTCCAGTTCTAGTTTCACTTCCACTATGCTTCCGCTTTCGGGGTCCTGCGCCTTCCTCTCTGTCTCGTATCTGCCGGATCCTTCGATGCGATGGCACAGGATCGAGTTGACGCGCTCCCTACCAAGATATCTCTTTGTCAACTCCAAACTCATGTCCATGTTGAAAATCTTGACGTCTGACTTTTCCATCCACACGGCGCGACGTCTCACTCTCTTCTTGGGAAGCTCCGGGAGCAGATAATACAGGTTTATGGACGGCGGCAATCCTGAGCCTCTCATTTCCAGATGCCGCCCCGCGCGGTCGATATAGACTTCCGCCTCGCCGAAAGAGCGGCCCATTGTCGCGTGTCCTTCGCCTTCCGGCGGATGCGCCGTCAGCTTGACTATGGTCGTCCCTTTGGTGGGAATCTGCGACACTCTCGCCTTCATCAAAAGCTTTTTCCACGCTATATTGTCGTCAAGCTCTCCGTCATCCGCTTCCACCTGACGGCCCTCCGCGTATGAATACACAAAAGTCTTGCGGACAGGGAAATCATATTTGAGGCTGGCGCCGCAGCCGGACATCGCGCACGCTAAAACCAGAGCCGCCGCGAGCGCGGCGACCCCGGCAAAAGGACGCCGCTTCATTTCTTCTTTCCGCATTTCTTCATCAGCCTCGCGGGCGGCGTGTCGCACGCGTACAGGTCCGCCTCCGTCTCCCGCCTCACCGCCACTTCCGGCTTTCCTCCCCTCAACAACACCGTTGCCGGCCTCGGGAACTTGTTGTAGTTGCCTGACATCGAATGGTTGTACGCTCCTGTCGAGAACACCGCCAGCGTCTCCCCCGGCTTCGGGTCCGGCAGTTCGATCTCGCTTATCAGCGTGTCAGTTTCGCAGTGCCTTCCGCTTACCCTGTACTTTTTCACGCCTTTGCGGTCGAGCGGCCTTTCAGCCACAACCGCCTCGTACACCGAGCCGTAAGCGCGGGGCG